>CAYVJO010000102.1:0-8293 GCA_964451735.1 uncultured Hyphomicrobiaceae bacterium
CTCCGCAGCAGCCGGCGCGGGCAATCCGGTCGTCTATGTCGGCTCCAAGACCGGGCGCGACGGCATTCACGGCGCGACCATGGCGTCGGCCGAATTTGACGACGCATCGGCGGAGAAGCGCCCGACAGTCCAGGTCGGCGATCCCTTTACCGAAAAGCTCCTGCTGGAAGCTTGCCTTGAGCTGATGCGTGAGGACGCGATCATCGCCATTCAGGATATGGGAGCGGCCGGTCTGACCTCCTCCTCAGTGGAGATGGCGAGCAAAGGCGGCGTCGGCATTCGCCTTGATCTCGACCTCGTGCCGCAACGTGAGACAGGCATGACCGCGTATGAGATGATGCTTTCGGAGAGCCAGGAGCGCATGCTTATTGTTCTCCGCCCCGGATCGGAGCCGCTGGCCGAGGCGATTTTCCGGAAATGGGAGCTGGATTTCGCCGTGATTGGCGTGACGACGGAAAGCGGGCGGCTTGAAATCGTTCATCGCGGCAAACGCCAGGCCGATATACCGCTTGCAGCGCTCGCCGACGAAGCGCCCGTCTATGAGCGCCCCTATCAGCTCAAGAAGCCGCCTTCCCCGCTGCGCGCCGAGGCGATTAGCCCGCCGGGAAACGGCGCTATCCATGCATTGCTGAAGCTCGCTGGCAGCGAACATCTGTGCTCCCGCCGCTGGATCTGGGAGCAATACGATCATATGGTGATGGCCGATACGGTGCAGCGTCCTGGCGGAGATGCAGCCGTCATACGCATTCACGGAACCCGCAAAGGCCTTGCCGCGACTTGCGACGTCACTCCGCGTTACTGTGCCGCCGACCCTTTCGAAGGCGGCAAGCAAGCCATCGCCGAAGCCTGGCGCAATCTGACCGCAGTCGGAGCAGATCCGCTTGCACTCACGGACTGCCTGAATTTCGGCAACCCCGAACGGCCTGAAATCATGGGCGAATTTGTCGGATGCATCCAGGGCATGGCAAAGGCTTGCCGCGCACTCGGCTTTCCTGTCGTATCCGGCAATGTCTCGCTCTATAACGAGACGAATGGTGTTGCGATACCGCCCACGCCCGGTATCGGCGGCATCGGCCTTATTCCCGATATCGCACGCTCGGCAACGATCGCACTGAAGCCGGACCAAACCATCATCCTCATCGGCCGCCCAAGCGGGCATCTGGGACAATCCATCTATCAATGGGTCATGACCGGCGCATTGGAAGGCGCGCCTCCGGTGGTCGATCTGGAAAGCGAAAAGCGTGCCGGTGATATTGTGCGCGCGCTCATCCGTGAGGGGATCTGCAATACGGCCCACGACATTTCCGACGGCGGAATGCTGGTTGCCCTGGCTGAAATGGCGCTTGCGGGAGGCATAGGGCTGCAGTTTACGGCGGAAAGCGGCGATCTGCCGCTCCACGCCTTCTATTTCGGTGAAGAGCAAGCCCGTTATTGTCTGGGGGTTAGGTCAGAGCTTGTGGAAACCGTGATGGTGCGAGCGCAAAGCGCCGGCGTCCCCGCCGTCATCATTGGCCGAAGCGAGGGGGACGCGATCACCCTCCCGGATGAGGAGCCGCTTTCCCTTGCGCGCCTCGAAAGCGAAACCGAAGGCTGGTTCGCGCGCTATTTCGGTGAAGCGCAAGTCGCGCTATAATTGAGATATTATCTGAGGACATAGCCATGCCAATGAGCGCCAAGGAGATCGAGACGCTGATCCGTGAAAAACTCCCCGACGCACAAGTTACGATCAAGGATCTGGCGGGCGATGGCGATCATTACGCTGCCCAGGTCGTCTCGGAAGCATTTCGCGGAAAGACGCGCGTACAGCAACACCAGATGGTCTATGACGCGCTGCGAGGCAATATGGGAGGCGCGCTTCATGCGCTCGCATTGCAAACTGCGGTCCCTGAATAGGGAGGATCGGCCAGCGTGTGCAAATACTCTGCGATACAACCCTATTTGACCTTCGCTGCCCTTTGTCACACTATGAGTTGGTTTTTTTCAAAGTGCGGCTTGCGCAATTGCCTGAAATAAGACGAGAGCATACGCGCGGCAACCAATCTAACATGAGGACATAATGAGCGAAAATCAGGTGCATGGCTGGATTGACCAGCAGGTAAAAAGCAACGACGTCGTGCTGTTCATGAAGGGATCGAAGGATTTCCCCCAATGCGGTTTTTCCGGCCGCGTTGCGCAAATCCTCAATTATCTGGGCCTGACCTACAAAGACATCGACGTCTTGCAGGATCAGAGCGTGCGCGAGGGCGTCAAAGCCTATGCAAACTGGCCAACGATCCCTCAGCTCTATATCAAGGGCGAATTCGTTGGCGGCGCCGACATTGTCACGGAAATGTTTCAGTCAGGAGAGTTGGAACAGCACTTGCGAGAAAAAGGCGTTGACTTCGCCAAAGCAGTGGCCTGACACCCGTATGCACGCAATTGGCGAAGCAGGCAGCATAAGTAAGGAAAGACCTTATATCATGCACGATAGCGCACGGTCTTTCCTGCTTGGACTGCTGATCATCGCCGCATCGATTTGCCTGGTTCTCGGTCTAACGCTGCCTATCATTCGGCTGACCCGATTCTACATATGGACGGACGTTCATTCTCTGGCGTCGGTAGTGGTCGAACTGTATTCGGCGCGGGAAGTTCTTCTGGCGAGCGTGATCTGTCTGTTCTCGATCGTTTTCCCGTTCCTGAAGCTGCTTTATTTGCTTGCGCTCTATTCGCTTCGCCACGTAATGCCCAATCAGACGGCGCGATGGCTGACACGCCTGTCCTGGCTTGGAAAGTGGTCGATGTTGGATGTTCTGCTGCTTGCTCTGCTGGTATTCTATGCGAAGGTCACCAATCTGGCTGACGCGACATCCATGCCCGGCATTTACCTTTTCGTCACATCGGTAATCTTTACGATGATTGCAACGGCCATGATCGAATTTGATGGTGTGGAACGGCACTCACGACAGCCGAAGACAGGGAGAAAAACGACAATTCCTCGAACCATACAGTCCGTCGAAACGAAATAGCCTCGCTTTGCATGAAACGATAGAGAGACTGCAATCCATGACATAAGCAGCGCTGCGCCAAAAAAGGATGGGCGTAGCGCCGCTGCTTTCAAACGCAATTACCGCGAATAAAATTCGATGACCAGATTCGGCTCCATCCGGACCGGATATGGAACGTCTGTAAGTTGAGGAATCCGGGTGAAGGTCGCTTTCATTTTCGAGTGGTCGGCTTCGATATAATCGGGCACATCGCGTTCATTGCTCTGTACGCCTTCCAACACCAGTATCATCTCACGGGAGCGCTCGCGCACCTCGATCACGTCACCAGGACGGCAGCGGTAGCTCGGTATATTCACGCGGCTGCCATTCACCAGAATATGCCCGTGTCCCACAAACTGGCGAGCTGCAAAGACGGTAGGGACGAATTTTGCACGATAGACAACGGCGTCGAGACGTTGTTCCAAAAGGCCGATCAAATTTTCGGAGGTGTCGCCTTTAAGGCGTGTTGCTTCGGCGTAAACTTTCCGGAATTGGCGCTCTGTAATATTCCCGTAATAGCCTTTGAGTTTTTGTTTTGCGCGCAGCTGTATACCGTAGTCAGACGGTTTGCCCCGACGCCGCTGGCCATGTTGGCCGGGGCCATATTCACGCTTGTTTACAGGGCTCTTGGGCCGTCCCCAGATATTTTCTCCGTGACGGCGGTCGATCTTATATTTCGCGCTGATGCGCTTGGTCATGTTTGTCTCCGGCTGAAGAAATTTTTGACAAAGTGACCATGCCCTCCTTTTTCCCCAAGATCAGCCGCGAACGGCACTCTCCGGAAAACGACAGACGATGTCTCAGTTTCACCGTCACAGGCATGAGAAAAAGCGGCAAAATAACCCGCTTCAGAATGAGATAGCCGACCCGGAGCCTAGGTGTCAACGCCTCAGCTCCGCTTATTGATCAAGAGCGTTGAACAGATTTCAGAAAAGTCTCGATATTGCCCTTGACCGCCTCTTTTTCTTCCGAGCTGCAATCCTTTTTTTCGCCCTTATCCGGTTCAGAAATCACTTCGGGCTCCTTTTTGCCGTCCTTTTCGAGGAAGCGGACATTTCCTGTCAGCCACATGACAGTGAACAGATGCAGCCGGTTGATAAAGAGCATTTGCTCTTGCGACCATTTTTTTCTCGCCTGTTCGGCGCGCATCAAAGCCAGGTAGTTTTCCGCCTGCAATTCTGGCATATCGCACATTTGGGCATGAGCCGAATTGCGCGCAACCATGATGATTCGTCGCGCATCGTCGAGTGGGACGATGATATTGCTCAGATTTTGCTTATCTATCTTGAGAATCGACCCGTCGGGCTGCTTAATCTCGCTCGGAATGGTCGTGAGGGCGAAGCCTGTGATCAGTTTAACGGACTTCAGGCTGAGCTGCTCGTTCGCTGCGCCCGTCTCCTTATCGCCCTTCGGCGCAGCCGTGGTCTGAGCCATGGCGACGGCCGCGAACGCAAACGCGGCGAAAAGGCATATCGAACATCCAAGTCGTGTCAGCATCATCATTTGCATCCCCTGCCCTATCGTCCTTGCGCGGGCCACAAGCAGCTTATCAGCTATCGCAACCGCAATAACATAAACGCGGCATAACTATGACAATTGTGGCCGCATTACTCCACCCCGTGGCGCGTATGCCGCAGCTTTGTTAGCGCAACCACAATGCCTCTCAAAGTCCGAACCTCCTGGCCGGTTAATGCGGCTCGAACGAACAAATTCCGAATATTCCGTATCATGCTTGAGCGCTTCTCGTCAGTTTTGAAAAAGCCTGCTTCCGTTAATTCTGCTTCGATATGCGAAAAGAAATCGAGAAGCTCGCTACGTGTTGCAGGCTTGCAATTATTCTGGATCAAACCTTCCCGCCCTGGACCGTCGAATTCCGTCGCGCGTCCAAGATCGCCACCCGCCGTCGCCTTGCGCCACTCATAGCCTATGATCAGCACGGCTTGCGCAAGATTGATCGACGCGAAATCCGGCGCGACCGGCACCATGATGACCGTATCCGCCAAAACCACCTCGTCATTATGCAGGCCAGAACGCTCCCGCCCGAAGAGCACCCCGCAACGCTGCCCGGAATAACTGTGACCGGCAAGGTCGCGCGCTGCGTTTTCAGGCGTTTGAACAAGTTTGATCATATCGCGAATACGCGCCGTCGTCGCCCCTACATAATGAAGATCGGAGACCGCGGCCTCGATTGTGGAAAAAACCGACGCACGTTCGAGGATGGCTGCAGCCCCTGCCGCGTTCGAAAAAGCTTTTTCGCTACGCCAGCCTGGGCGCGGCGACACCAGCCTCAAGTCGGTCAAGCCGAAATTCGCCATTGCCCGCGCAGCCTGTCCGATATTCTCGGAAAGCTGAGGCTCAACCAAAATAATCGAAGGCGGCTCCACGCTGCTGGGCGGTTCGGGCGGCAACACGCTTGAATGTGCAATATCCATGGGCTTCGGCCTTTCGGCGGCTTGGCGCGCACGCGCGGGTCGATTATGGTGCAACGTAATAGCCCAAACACGCTGTGCGATGCTAAATATGCGGATGGCACCGGGCTATTTGCAATTTTCGCTACATTAAAAAACAAGATCTACATCCGCGCTCGGCGCACAACGTTCTAGCAGGCTAAGGACCACCATGAGCAAGATCAAAATCACGAATCCAGTCGTCGAGCTGGACGGCGATGAGATGACCCGCATCATCTGGCAGCTTATAAAAGACAGGCTCATCCATCCCTATCTCGACGTAAACTTGCTCTATTACGATCTATCGGTCCAGAACCGCGATGCAACCGACGACCAAGTCACGATCGATGCAGCGAACGCCATTAAGGAGCATGGGGTTGGCATCAAATGCGCCACCATCACGCCGGATGAGGCGCGTGTCGAGGAATTCGGCCTAAAAAAAATGTGGAAATCCCCGAATGGAACAATCCGCAATATTCTAGGCGGGGTGATTTTTCGCGAACCCATTATCTGCAAGAACGTGCCAAGGCTCGTTCCCGGCTGGACGCGGCCGATCATCGTTGGCCGTCACGCTTATGGCGACCAATATCGGGCGACGGACTTCAAGGTACCGGGCAAGGGCAAGCTGACCATACGCTGGCAAGCGGAAGACGGCGGCGAGACTATTGAGCATGAGGTGTTCGACTTCCCTGCAGCAGGCGTCGCATTGTCGATGTATAATCTTGATGACTCCATCCGCGATTTTGCCCGCGCCAGCATGAATTACGCCCTCGGCCGCGGCTATCCGCTTTACCTATCGACCAAGAATACGATCCTCAAAGCCTATGACGGACGTTTCAAGGATATATTCGCCGATGTTTACGAGGCTGAATTCAAGGATCTTTTCGCCGCCAACGGCATCACTTACGAACACCGCCTGATCGACGATATGGTCGCCTCAGCACTGAAATGGTCGGGCGGTTTCGTATGGGCCTGCAAAAATTATGACGGCGATGTGCAGTCCGATACAGTGGCCCAGGGCTACGGCTCGCTGGGCTTGATGACCTCCGTTTTGATGACGCCCGATGGAAAAATCGTGGAAGCCGAGGCCGCGCATGGAACCGTCACGCGGCATTATCGGGAGCATCAGAAAGGGCGCGAGACATCCACCAATTCGACAGCATCGATTTATGCTTGGTCGCGTGGATTGAAACATCGGGCGACGCTGGACGGCAACGCCGAGCTGGCGCGATTCGCCGAGACGCTTGAGAATGTCGTGGTGGATACGATCCAGGCCGGGTTCATGACCAAGGATCTGGCGCTACTCGTGGGCGACGAGCAGAGCTGGCTGACAACGGAGGGGTTCATCGACAAGGTTGATCAGAATTTGCAAAAGGCGGTGGCAGCGGTCAATTAGGGCATTTGCCGATACGATAGAACAGATCGGGGCTCTCATTTTCTGTTCGATTGCAATTTCTTATTCTCAACAGGCATCCACTTGAGTGGAAAAGTCTCTTGAGCGTAACCCGCAAAAGTGGACACCGGTTTTGCGAGAAGATTGCGCTGAAACAGTGAGATAGCGCCCTGCTCTGGCACCACCAGAACAGGTCGAGCTTTGGCAGCCATCATTGAGCCCGAAGTCTTGCTTCAATAGCGATCGTCATAAAAAAAGCCCGGCACAAGCAGCCGGGCAATTGCACAATTTCAAAAACACCGGGTGGGGCGGCGCTCATCCGCCCCACCTCTTGAATTAGGCGATCTGACTGCCCCGGCCAAACTCCGGATAAGCTTCGATGCCGATTTCCGTCTGGTCGAGACCGGCCAACTCTTCTTCCGCACTCGGCCGTAAGCCGAGAACGGCAGCGAGGATCAGCCAGACGATTGCGCTTGTGACAAGGACGAAAGCCCCGATCGCGACGACGCCGATGCCTTGTACAACGAAGCTCGTATCGCCATTCGTGAGCGGCACGGCCATCGTACCCCATATGCCCGCGAATAGATGCACGGGGATGGCCCCGACCACGTCGTCGATCCGAAGCTTATCGAGCAACGGCACCGTAAAGACCACGATCGCGCCGCCAATGCCACCAATCAAGATCGCCATGGGAACGGATGGGGTCAGAGGCTCCGCAGTGATCGAAACGAGACCGGCAAGCGCACCGTTAAGCGCCATCGTAATATCGACCTTGCCGTACAGGATCTGCGTCAGGATCATGGCTACAACCACGCCGGCGGCGGCGGCAAGGTTGGTGTTCACGAAGATCTTGGCGACAGAGGACGCGTCAGAGATCGTACCTATCGCAAGCTGGGATGCGCCGTTGAAGCCGAACCAGCCGAGCCAAAGGATGAATGTGCCAAGCGTTGCCAGAGACATGCTGGAGCCCGGTATTGGACGAACCTCACCATTTGGGCCATATTTCCCGATGCGCGCTCCAAGAATGATCGCACCCGCCAAAGCTGCCCAGCCGCCAGTGGAATGAACAAGGGTTGAGCCTGCGAAATCAGCGAAGCCCATATCGTCGAGCCAGCCCGTACCCCATTCCCAAGAACCCTGAATGGGATAAATGAAGCCAGTGAGCACAACCACAAACAGCAGGAACGGCCAAAGCTTGATACGTTCTGCCAAGGTGCCGGACACGATCGAAGCAGCGGTCGCGCAGAACACCATCTGGAAGAACCAATCGGACGCGGCGGCATAGTCGCCCGGATCGGCGTCAGGAGCGGGGATATCCTTTGGAGAGAAAGTGCCGATGTAATTCTCGAAAATCCAGTTTCCGTCGCCCGGATACATCAGGTTATAACCGACTGCCCAGAACGTGAGGCCAGCGATCGAATAAAGCGCAA
>CAYVJO010000103.1:0-1427 GCA_964451735.1 uncultured Hyphomicrobiaceae bacterium
CGCATCGGCTCCGGGCAACGGTTCTTCTGCCAGGCCCGGGCTGCGATTCCCGGGCCTTCTTCATCCGGTGCGGACCCGCCGCATGCCGATGACGTCAATCGCGCGCGGTGACCTCTAGCCCCGTCCAGTGTGCCGCAAAGGCCCACATGTCCGCGACCTGCTCGATGGCCATGTCCGTGGGCGTGCCCGACCCGTGGCCGGCGCGCGTCTCCACCCGCAGCAGATGCGGGCGCGGCCCGATGTCGGCGGCCTGCAGCGTCGCCACATACTTGAACGAATGCGCCGGCACGACGCGGTTATCCGTGTCGGCGGTGGTGGCGAGGATCGCGGGATAACTCGCCCCGTCGCGGATGTTGTGGAGCGGCGAGTAGGACAGCAGGTTGCGGAACTCGTCCTCGACAGCGGGGCTGCCGAACTCCTCGACCCACATGGAGCCGCTGGTGAACTGGTCGAAACGCAGCATGTCGAGCACGCCGACCCCCGGCATGGCTGCGGCGAACAGATCCGGTCGCTGGTTGACCACCGCGCCGACCAGAAGGCCGCCGTTCGACTCGCCGTGGATGGCCAGCCCGTCGGCCGGCGCGATGCCTGTCGCGATCAGATGCTCCCCGGCAGCGATGAAATCGTCGAAGACGTTCTGCTTGTTTTCGCGGCGGCCGCCACGATGCCATGCGCTGCCGTATTCGCCGCCGCCACGGATGTTGGCCACGGCATAGGCACCGCCCTGTTCGACCCAGGCCATCGCCGGGGGCGAGAAATGCGGCACGATGCTGATCGCGAACCCGCCATAGGCATAGAGCATCGTCGGCACCGGTCCGGTCACGTCCCGTCGGCGCACCACGAACAGCGGCACCTGCGTGCCGTCCGCGGAGGTGTAGAACTGCGGCTCGACGACGATCTCGTCAAGATCGAGCGCAAACTCCGGTTCGGCCCAGACCGTCGTGCGGTTCGCATCGACCTCGAGACGGTGGATGGTCACGGGTGCGTCGTAGCTGGTGAAGGCGAAGAACGCCTCGTCCTCGCCCGGCCTGCCATTGAAGGCGCCGGTGGTTCCGGGGCCCGGCAGATCGACCCGGCCGTCCGGTGTTCCGTCCAGCCGGTAACGTTCGACCTGGGTCTGGGCATCGACCATGTAGGACAGGATGATCCGGTCGCCCAGCAGGGCGGCCGATCCTTCGCGCAGGACGGCGTCGTCGCGCTCGGGGAGCAGTTCCACGAATTCCGGCTCGGCCTCGGCGAGATCGAGGGTCATCACCCGTCCGCGCGGGGCATCCATCTGGGTGGCGAAGTAGAGGACGGTGTCGACATTGCCCAGCAGCACCCAGCTGTCGTCGTAGGTCTCGACGATTGATCGGGGGGCGGAATCGTCGGCGGACAGATCCGTGACGGTGATCGCGGCCCCGCCGGTCAGCGCCGAGGTAAAGACG
>CAYVJO010000103.1:1437-2914 GCA_964451735.1 uncultured Hyphomicrobiaceae bacterium
TCAGATACGCCTCGATAAAATCATGAATATCCCCGCCCAGCACGGCCGTCACATCCACGGTGTGGAGGAGCGGCAGGCCGGGGGAGGGGGCATGGACGAGCCGGTCCTGCGATTGCGCCGTGCCAACCTGGTGGAAATAAACCGCGTGCCCGTCGATGCCCGCGTTGAAACTCGCGCCGTCCTCTGGCTCGGGGAAGCGTGAATAGTAGAAGCCCGAGCCATCGGGGTGCCAGGCGATCGCGGTGAAGCGGGCCCATTCGACGCTGTCCTCCAGCATCTCGCCGGTCGCCGTGTCGATCACCCGGATCGTCCGCCAATCCGACCCGCCGTCCTGCATGGCGAAGGCGAGCTGCGATCCATCAGGCGAGGCAGCCCATTCCGCCAGGGCCACAGTCCCATCCGTGGACCAGGTGCTCGGGTCGATCAGGGTGCGGCTCTCGCCATCTACCCCGTCCCGCACCATCAACAGCGGCTGATTGTCGAGGCCGCTGTTGCGGATGAAGAAATAGAGCCCCTGCCGCTCGACCGGCGCGCCGACATTTTCGTGATCGAAGATGGCCGTCAGGCGCTGCTGGAAGACATCCCGTCCCGGAAGATCCGCGAGATAGGGCGCCGACAGGGCATTCTGCGCGTCGATCCAGTCCGCGACCTCCGTATCGTGGCGCGGGTCGTTTTCCAGCCAACGATAGGGGTCGGCGATGGTGATGCCGAAATGCACTTCGGCGGTGTCGGTCTGACGTGTCTCGGGGTGGGTCACGGGGGTCTCCTCGTTGGCCGCTGCCGGGCCGATCGATGTCATCAGCGCCAGCGCGGCGCCGCTCAGGATGGTCTGTGTCCGCATCGGCCTGCGCAGGGCGCAGCCGTGCGCGGGCCCGGACATCCGGGTCACTTGATTGGTCATTCGTGTCTCTCCTTCGTGGGGGTCCCGACCCGGCCTGTGGCGCGGGCGGATGCCGCCGCGCTCAGGCGACGGGATCGCAGACGGGAAGAATACTTGCCGCCCGGATCGCCGCGGCAATCCGGGAAGTAGCTTCGTCTGTGGCCACGTGCAGGCCGTCATTGATCACGGCCGAACTGATGTCTTCGTCGACCAGGCGCATGGCTGCCGTGATCGCGGCCGCGCAGAGCTTGACTTCGAACTCGTCCTCGGCGCGCGAGGCCCGGTCGGCGATGATGCCGACGAGCTGCATCTCGGACTCGTGGCAGGCCATCAGCCAGGCCGACCGCAGGGCCGGCTCCCGGTGCAGGATCGCGAGGATGCGGACGGCGGCGATGCTGTCTCGGACCGAGCTTTCGGACAGGAACTCGGGCATCGCCCGTTCCAGGTACGTCTCGATGCTCTCGGTCCTTGGCCAGTGTCGCAACATCCCGATGAAGCGCAGTTCGCCCAGCTTCAGCACAGGCTCGACGCAGGCTTCCTTCGACCGGAAGTAGCGCCAGACCGTGCGCTTGGAGATCCCGGCCGCGTCCGCGATGT
>CAYVJO010000103.1:2924-8290 GCA_964451735.1 uncultured Hyphomicrobiaceae bacterium
ATTTCGACGTCGTCTGCGCCGGCGGCGTCGACAGCGTCCGCGATGTCGTCGCCGCTGGTCGCATCGAAACCGTTCTCCCAGAACAGCCTCGCCGCGTGACGGGACACCTCGAGCCGCGCCTCCTCCAACCTTGAGCCTTCGATCGGTCTGCTCATCCACACGCACTCTCTGCCGCAAATTGCACAGCTAGCTAATGGCAGCGGGAGGGGAAATTCTACTGGTTCTGCCGCATCTCCTGGGCCCTCTGCGCCATTTCCTGCGCGATGCGGGCCTGTTCCATGAAAAGCAGGTGTTCCTGATCGCGCCGTTGCTGTTGCTGCAGCATGCAATCCGTATGCGCCCGCGTGCCGTAGCTGGCACCCATCGCCGCGCAGGCCTGCCGGTCCAGCTGGCTGTTGGCCGCACTCTCCTGCGCGGGCGTCACGCAGCCCGCAAGTGTCATGGCGAAAAGGCCGGCAAGCCCGAGCGAGAGTGCGTTCCGACGCCGAGATTGGTCGACTGGTTTTATCATGGGCGGTTTCCTTCTGATTAATCCGGCGCGGTGCCGGGTTCTTGGCACTTAGTGACAGAAAGCATGTGGCACTAAGTGACATTCGATTCAAGGGCGATTCTGAGACACGCCGCCAGAAACCGCGAAAGACATGGTTGCTGGATCTTAAATATCTGAAAAAAGGAACTTATCCGAAGGAGGCCGCGCCGGTTCCGACGCGGCCTCTCTCGCTCAGCGCGCGGTCACGACATCCATGACGGCTTCCGACAACTCGATCACGGCGGCGTTGCGGGTGTCGAAATCAGCATCCGCATCCGACAGGAACACCGCGATGAAGTAGGGTTCCCGATCCGGCGGGGTCACCATCGCCACGATGTTGCGGTTGAAGTTGCTGCTGCCCGAGCGGTCGGCCACCATCCAGCCGTCCGGCGTGCTGGCCCGGATCAGGGCGCCGGTGACGCCGCCGTTGCTCATCCATGCGGTGAGTTGCGCGCGCGACTGCGGCGTCAGGGCGTCACCCATCAGCAACGCCTGCATCGTCGAGAGCATCGCGTCAGGCGTGGTTGTGTCGCGCGGATCGCCCGGCGCGAAGGTGTTGAGCTCCGGCTCGCGGCGGTCGAGCCTGCTGACCGGATCGCCGATCGCGCGCAGGAAGTCTGTCACGCTCTGCGGCCCGCCAAGGCGGTCGATCAGAAGGTTCGTCGCCGTGTTGTCGCTCATGTCGAGCGCGGCGAGGCACAGATCCCCGATCGTCATCGTCTCGCCCACCATGGATTCCGTCACCGGGGCATATTCGAGGATGTCAGCCGCCTCGATCCCGATCGGTTCGTCGAGGTCGAGTTCGCCCGCGTCCACCCGTCCGAGGACCGCACCGCAGAGCATCGTCTTGAAGGTGCTGGCCATCAGGAAGCGTTCGTCAGCACGGTAGCTGATCGACCAGTCCGAGCCGCTGTCGCGGATCAGAAGCCCGACGCGGCCATCGAGGGTCTGTTCGATACGGTCGATGGTTGCCGCGAGGCGGAATTCCGCGTCCTGGGCGGAGGCTGGTGTCGCAGTCAGGAGGCCGAGGGCCAGCCCGGCGGCCAGAAGGCGGTGGGAGATGGGGTGAGAAAACATGGGGTCATCCTTGTCTTGTCCGAACGCCCATAGCTCCCTCGCGCGCCGGTCGGGCGCGAGGATTGATGTGGATCGTTCCGGTGTTGAGCTGGGCGAGACATCAACTGATGTCACGTCGCCCCGTGTAACGGCGGCCTTTACGACGCTCAAACGATAAAGTATCACCCGTGCCATTAGCTGGAGTAATGTCTTTGGACCGGCCAGACCTCCCGCTGAACGGGTTGCGCGTCTTCGAGGCCGCCTTCCGGCAGGGCAGCTTCACCCGCGCGGCGATCGAGTTGCGGGTAACCCAGGCCGCGATCAGCCATCAGGTGGCGCGCCTGGAGGACCGGCTCGGCGTCACGCTGTTCTTGCGCACCTCCGGCGGGTTGGTTCCGACCGACGAGGGGAGGGCCCTCTACCCGGTGCTGGAACACGGGTTCGATGCCATGGCCCGCGCGCTCGACCGGATCACCGGGCATCGGCACATCGAGACGCTCAAGATCGGGGTGGTGACCACCTTCGCGGTCGGCTGGCTCCTGCCGCGCCTGCCAAGGTTTCGCCGGACCCATTCCACCATCGACCTGCGGATTTCCACTAACAACAACCGCGTCGAGATCCTGCGCGAGGGGCTCGACATGGCGATCCGTTTCGGCGCCGGGAGCTGGACCGGGCTCGAAGCGGAGCTGCTCGTCGAGGCGCCCCTCGCGCCGCTCTGCGCGCCGACCATCGCCGAGGATCTGACGGATCCGGAGAAGCTGAGCCGCGAGGTCCTGCTGCGCAGTTATCGCAGCGATGAATGGCCGCGCTGGTTCGCGGCGGCGGGCGGTGCCTGTCCGCCCCTGACCGGGCCGGTCTTCGACTCGTCCCTCGCCATGGCGGATATCGCGTCGGAGGGCGGCGGCGTGGCGCTCCTGCCCGTGGAGATGTTCGCGAACCGCATCGCGGCGGGGAGGTTGGTTCAGCCCTTCGGAACGACGGTCACGACGGGAAGCTACTTCCTGACCTGGCCTGCAGATCGGCCATCGACCCCCGCGATGATGGATTTCGCGAAATGGATGCGCGCGATGTCCGACCAGGGCATCGCGCGATCCGGCTTTTAGACGGCGGGAGCGCACGCATGCGCTCCGGTCGTGCTTGCATTACAGCGATTGCCCGCCGGACACTTCCACGCGCGTGCCGGTCATCCAGGCCAGCTCGTCCGACAGAATGGCCGCGACGGCGCCGCCGATATCATCGGGCAGGCCGACCCGGCCCATGGCCGTCGCTCCCGCGACGAAGGCGTTGAGGTCGGCATTGTCGCGCACCGCGCCGCCGCTAAAGTCGGTCTCGATCGCGCCGGGCGCGACGCAGTTCACGCGGATGCGGCGGTCGCCTGTTTCCTTCGCGACATACTTCGTCAGCACCTCCATCGCGCCCTTCATGCTCGCGTAGGCGGCATAGCCGGGCAGGGTGAATCGGGCGAGGCCGGAGGAGATGAAGAGCACGGAGCCACCATCCTTCATGTGCGGCAGCAGCGCCTGCGTCAGCAGGAAGGGCGCGCGGACGTGGATCCGGTAGAGCTCGTCGAGCTGGTCGGCGGTCGTGTCGGGAAAATAGGCATAGGTGCCGATCCCCGCGTTGTTGACCAGATAGTCGAGCGTTCCGCGCCCAAAGGTCTCCTTCAGTTCGGTGGCGACGCGCTCGGCGAAATCGGCGAAGTCGCTCGCCTGCGCATCGAGCGGCAGCATCACAGCCGTGACGCCCTGCGCCTCGATCTGGCTTTTGACCTCGGCCGCTTCCTCTTTCGACGATTTGTAGGTGCCGATGATGTGCGTGCCTTTGGCGGCGAGAGCGAGCGCGGTGGCGCGGCCAAGGCCGCGGCTGGCGCCGGTGATCAGGGCAATCTTGTCGGTCATGTCTCGGTCCTTTCATAAGCAGCGGCGCCGGTCCGGGCGCCTTGGACCAGACTTAGGACTCGATCTTCAGTTCGATAATACTGATATATGCGAATGGTGCATCCGGATAAGCGAACAGTTCCCGCCGCGCCGGTTGGCCTGGATCGCGCGTTCACGCCGCCGGGGCGCGTGTTGCGGGAACCGTTTGCCGGACTGGTCTTCCGGGCGCTTACCGATGCACGGCCATCGTCGACGCCAATTCAAAGCCGCTCTCCGGGTTTCAGGTGCCGTGGGTTGGCGGTTTCGGGTTCGGCGTCCTGAACCCGTCATCGCGGTCCTGCCCGACGCAGCCCGAGATCAGGAGCGTGAACGTCCCGATGGCCTCCTCGGTCGTGCAATGCTTGCGCGCCACGGCGGCGGCCAGGGCCTCGCCCGCCCCCACAAGCGCGATGCAGTGGCGGTGGAGTTCTCGCGGCGACAGGCTCGCGTGGGGCGCCAGCACGTCGGCGAACATCTTTACGCCATGTCCCAGAAGCTCTTGAAAGACCGACGCCTTCTCCTCGTTGCCCGCCAGCGCAGCGCCGACCGCGTGAAACGCATCGGTCGTATCGGTGGCGCAGCGGATATAGGCCTCCGCAAGCCGCGCGGCCGTTTCTTCCGGGCCGCGGTCCACGGTCCGCATCCCGTCACGGAACCCATCCATGCGCTCCAGGTCGATCATCTTGTAGAGTTCGAGCAGGAGGCCGGTGCGCGTGCCGAAATGATCGTAGGCGACCGGTTTGGAAACGCCGGCCTCTGCCGCGAGGTAGCCGAGCGTCAGCCGATCCGCGCGTCCTTCGCCGACGATCCGGTGCGCCGTGTCGAGAAGCTGCCTGTGGCGCGCGGCCTTGGACAACCTGCCTGACGGTCGGGTCTGGTCTGAATTTCCTGTCATCTCTGTGTGTGGCCTTGAACAAGTTACTACTGGTTGTAAGTAACCTACTCTTGGTAGCAATGCAACGGAAGCGGAGAGCACCATGACCAAAGATCCCATCCTGCTGGTCGGCGGGGCCGGCGCCGTCGGCCGCCGGGCCGCGCAAATTCTGAGGGATGCGCACCCGGACCTGCCGATGCTGATCGGCGGCCGCGATCTCGACCGGGCGCAGGACGCGGCCGCGTCGCTCGGGCAGGCCGAAGGCGTGGCGGTCGATCTCGGGCGCGATGACCTCGGACTTGCGGGGCGACCTGTCAGTGCCGTCGCGGTCTTCTTCCCGGACATGAGCGCGGCGACGCTGCGTTTCGCGCTCGACCGCGGCGTGCCGCATGTCGGCATCGCCAGCGGCGTTGAAGCGATACCCGCGGAGGTCGCGCTCTACATGCAGGGCCCGGCGACCGCGCGTGTCGTTCTCGGCACAGAATGGCTGGTCGGGGCGACCACGATCCCGACGCTGGAAAGGGCGAGGAAATTCGCCAGGCTCGACAGCATCCGGATCGGAGCGCTCCTGGACGAGGAGGATACCGGCGGACCGGCCTGGTTCGCCGACCTGACGGCACTGACCGAGGACACCCCACCAGCCCTCACGCGTCGGGACGGCGCGTTCGTCTCGCGCACGGGCGAAGAGCTCCGGACAAGGTTCCGCGCCGTCGATGGCGTGGAGATGAAGGCGGTGGGTATCGCCACCAACGATGTCGTTGCGCTGGCTGCCGCGACCGGGGCCAGGGATGTCGAGGTCAATTTCGCGGTCGGGCAGAGCTCCAGCCGGCGACGGGGTCAGCCGATGTCGACCGAAATCATCGTCGATCTGGCGGGTGAGGATCACGAAGATCAACCGCTGCGGTCCCGCCACGCCGTCATCCATCCGGAGGGGCAATTCCCGGTCACCGGCCTCGGGACCGCGATGGTCCTCGAGCGGTTGACGGGCCTC
>CAYVJO010000104.1:0-5592 GCA_964451735.1 uncultured Hyphomicrobiaceae bacterium
GTCGGCAGGCGTTACGGTCTGCTCTTCGAAGGCGACGCCAAGATAAGCCTTGAGAACGAACAGACCGAGCGTTGCCTGATAGCCTGGCGCCACTCCTGCATAGATACGTGTTACTTCATGAGGTATGACCGCTTCGATCAGGTCACCTTTCAGAGTGAGGCCAAAGGAAGAAAGATAGCCTTCCAACTTAGCTTTTTCTTCGCCTTGCGGAGGATCGTTGGCAATGGCGTTGCAAATATCGGAGAAATTCGTCCCGGTTGCTCGTTTTTTTTCTTCCGCTGAAAGTTGGCAGTAAGTCTGGCGCGTGTCATAGCCATAACGTCCATACACGCCTGCGATTTTTAAACGCCAGCCATCCTGATGCGCCGGACCTGTCAGGGCGAACACCGCCGAGGCGTAGGTGGACCAAGCTGTGCCGCTTATATCAACGCCGTTGGAAAATTCGATGCGGTCCTTGGCGAAGTCCATGGGGCCAAAAATATCGACTATTGTAGTCGGCTCATCGGCCATCCCCTTCGCCCTGGGCACGAAGACCGCGCAGGCGGTGCACAATCCAATAAAAATAAAACGCAACGCAAACATGGGAACCAATGGCATGAACGCAACAGGGTTTTAGAATATGCCGCCTTTGACGATGCCGATAGTTGGTATTAACCACAGAGAAAGCTGTCCGTGCTTTTTCTCGCCACAAGACGAACTCACTATAACAAGGCCCCATTGCCTAGCCTTCGCTGGGCCGGTAAAGATTGTAGGATATCAATGGACCCGTTAAATGCGTTGGAGCGTCGTGGTGCGGCAGGAGTTGAGAATGAGTAGCCTGCGCCGCGTTTTTTTACGTATTGCCTTTGTATTGAGTGCTGGACTTTCCGCCGCCTGCGCCCCTGTGATGACACCTGATTTCATCCCTTCGATCCAGCCGGTTCGCTATCAGCCTGTGGGGGCGGGCGATGACGCCGTCAAGCTGGCCGTGCATGAGACCGGACGGGGAAAACCGCTCATCCTGATCCACGGGCTGGGCGCATCGAGCTACACATGGCGCAAAATTACACCAGAGCTTGCCAAGACGCACCGCATCATCGCAATTGATCTGAAGGGCTTCGGACAGTCAGACAAACCGCTCGACGAACGTTATTCCATCTTCGACCAAGCCAGATTGATCCAGGATTATGTCACGCGCAACAAACTCCGCGGCGCAACGCTGGTCGGCCATTCATACGGAGGCGGCGTTGCTCTTGCCGTGGCGCTTGGTTTGATGGATGGCGGTCAGGATAATATCGAAAAGCTGATCTTGATCGATAGCGTTGCCTATCGGCAGCCTTTACCGTTTTTCTTCCGCGTTCTGCGTACGCCCTTGATTGGCGAGATTGGCTTATCGCTCGTTCCTCCTGAAGTGCAGATGGAGCGAGCCTTATCGATTGCTTATCACGAGGATGGTAAAATTACGCCGGAAATTGTCAGGCATTACGCTGATGCCCTTTACAGCGAGGGGGGGCGTCATGCGCTACTGCGCACGATCGACAATCTCGATCCCGCTCAAGCAGACCGCATCTCTCACCGTTATAAGGACCTGAAACTGCCCACATTGGTGCTTTGGTGCGAACACGACAAAATTGTGCCTTTACGCATCGGTAAGAGGTTGGCCTTTGAGATACCGAACGCAAATATCGATGTGATCGAGGATTGCGGTCATATCCCTCATGAGGAAAAGCCTGAAGAAACTTTAAACTCAGTGAAGGCTTTCCTGCGGGGTTAGCCTTAAGGAAGTAAACCTCAGGCTAAGGCAGCCGAAGCGCTTTCGGCCAAGTCCAATCCCAGAAAACTCAAACTAATCTTGATCACAAGCCAGCTGAAAGTTCGCCATTCGCACCGCGAGAGGATGGCTGATAAGTTGCGAAATCCTCGGTCCAGCGCAGGCTCCCGTCATAGCGGGTGCCCATCTCGATGCCTATGCCCTGGTGGAAGATGTCACCTTCAACCCGCGCCGTAGCATGAAGCATGACACGCTTACCGCGGATGGTACCAACAACCTTACCAAGGACAATAACTTCATTATTCGCGATGATGCCGCCGTCAATGTCGCCAGACTCACTGACGACCAAGGAGGCGCAATGGATGTCGCCGCGAATTCTACCATCCAGCTTAACGTTTCCCTTCGAGGTTACGTTACCTATGATGGTAAGGTCTTGGCTGATGATCGTTTCCCCCATGGCAGTCTCACCCTACGCTTAAATTACAATTAGCGGCAAAGTCCTGAAACAGGACGCTACATGCTTCTCGACGCTCCTCGCCGGTGTCGAAAGCCAACTTCGTCAAGTGCTTGTAAACTATTTTGATGGCGTGTCCATCGCAAGCCTTTTCACGATAATTCCACCGGGCCCGAATGACACGTACTGTGGTGTGGCTACAACGGATTGGAGCGGTATTGCTGCACTCGGATGCAGCCGAAAGGCTGAAAGAAAGTCAGTGCGGCAGGAAGCGGACTGGCTTTCTTTCAATAGTCGGGCGATGCGCGCGCCGCAAATAGCGGCACCTGCACCGATTAACGGCGGTAATAACGGAAATTGTCATTCCGGTAGGGCGCACAGGTATTGCGAACGCGGTTGTCGTTGCCAACCAGACGACAGGCTTGTTCCTTCACAGAAGGATTATACCGGATCGCCTTCGCGCTAACCCTCATGCCATATTCCCTCGCGACGATCGCGAGATGTCCATCCTCACAAAAAGGCGTTGCGATCAGATTGCCATTTCTTTGAACCTGAAAATTCCCTTCGCATTCGATGGCGCTGGCAGGGGCTAAGCCAAGCATCGTCAAGAACGCGACGGCTGGAAGCAGGGCCTTACGCATATTTGATCTCCTTTATTGAACGTCGATAGCCCTGAGGCTCGGATACTGGCCGAGTCTCGACAATTAGAGCCTCATTCGTTCTGATGGATTCACAATGTGGCTCTAACTTTTTGTTTGAGCGTAATCTTTTCGCAAAACCGGTTTCCACTTTTGCGGATTACAATCTGAATATAAGACACATCGGGATGAATAACAGCCGATCCACCTACTCCATCGCGGAAAATAAATCGTGCGCTTTTTTCGCCCGCCTTGGCGGGTATTGGCAGCCTGGATATTTTCTTTTTTAATTACTTTAGATTCGCAGAGTTTTTTAACAAGAATCGGCATGACATCCTCGCCTTCGCGACGAGATGATTTTCTGAAATCAGCTATTTGCGACGAATGATGTAGGCGTACGGTTCAATCCTCAAATGGCGCATTCCGTTTTTTACCTCCCTCGGCGTGCGGCGTGGCGCGCCATTCGCTTATGATGATGGCCATCACGATGAGCGCGGCACCGAATAGGGCGCGCCCTGGCAGGATCTCTCCCGCCAGCCTCCCGAAGATACCGGCCCAAACGGGCTCACCGGCATAGATGACGGTTGCGCGTGTTGGCGAAACAGTGCGTTGGGCCCAGTTCATGGCAAGCTGGATAATCGCGCTTGCAGCCGCCATGCCGAACGCGCTTAACAGCAGCAGCCAGGAAAAAGGCGCAACGCTTTCGCCGGCAGGCAGCATTGCCGCGAAGGCAAGGGTGGAGGCGACAGTCAATTGAACGACCGTCACCCGCCTTGTATCCACCCGCCCGGCAAAAGTCCCGATGAGAACGATTTCCGCGGCAAATGCGATTGCGCAAAACAGCGTCGCTAATTCCCCTCCACTCATCTGTATAGAAGCGCTCTCCGGCCCAGCCACCAAAATCAGGCCAGTAAACGCCAGCGCAATGCCGGTCCATGCGGCCAGATGAGGCGCGCGCCTCAGCACGATCCATTGAACGAGCGGCACTAAGGGAACATAGAGCGCTGTAATGAAAGCTGATTGACTGCTCAGGATCGTTTGCAACCCAATGGTTTGAAGCGAATAACCGAGCATCATCGCGGTGCCGATGAGTGCACCCGCTTTCAATTCCTGACATGTGAGCCGCGCAAGAGATTGTCCTGGAAGCAGCGCAATCAGAACCGCCGCTACTCCGAAACGCAGCCCTACAAAGAAAAACGGTCCGCTCGCCGAAAGCGCATTCTGGACGACGAGAAACGTCCCACCCCAGACCATCGTCACGGCGACCAAAGCAGCTTCCGGGCGGCCTATGCCGGTTACCGGCCAGGGTGAGCGGTAAGGAGGCAGGTGAGCCAAGCGCGTTTCTCCACGGCGCAATCCGCGCTAACTCTTAGGTCTGGTCAGTCGGCTACGTGCGACGCAGTTAGTTTAATGCCCTGATCTGTAGCTGGGCTATACGGGCATAAGGGGCCGGAGATCAAAAAGCAATACTGCCTTGCGGCTGACGCGCGCGACATAGCGAACTCTTGCCCGCAAAGAAAAAACCGCTCCGGGGGGAGAGCGGTTTGAGGTTTGCAGGGTTGAGGGGGCGAGAGGGCGGACCAAGGGGGACAGGGGGGGCGAAATCCGCACCTCTCTTAGGTAATCAAAAAATTCAAATTTGTCGTCGGCAGACGAGGAAAGTCCTCGCCTGCCTTGGTATTATTTCAGTCAGGTCCGCTCTTGCGCAGACTCAATTGCAAGATTTTACAAACAACACATTTGCAAATGAGATACTCAGTACTGTCTGCGCTACAGCAACGCCTGGACAATTATTTCCATACTCTACGCAACAAACGCAACGCTCACTCTACGCACACAAAAAATAAACAAATTATCAATATCGCCTTCAATGATACTTCTTATTGTGATTTAGTAGCTTTGTTGCATCTTTCAAGGCCTCCAAGTCTATATCGAACCGATCCCCACGTAATTTTTTAGCGAGCATTTCCAGCAATTTTGCATGCATTCTTTTTTCTGGTTCAAACCGAGGCGGATTTTCGGCAAGAAGCCTCAAAAGGTCCTGATATTCCATTGCAGCCATATCGTTCATTCCCGCCGTCTGGTGTGACTTTTATGCCCCCGCCTTATGTCAAAACTAAGGCTAGCCTCCTTTAATTTCTTGACTATGCCAAATACGTCACTGATTTCCCCTGGTTATCCACAAACAATGCCGACGTCAAGCGCCTTTCAAAGGCATCGGGTTTTCTTTTTCTGTGCAACATGCCGTCCATGCGAGGGGCTGTTCAGGTCGAATCGCCTAAACTCCATCAGGCTGGACTTTGCGACAGCTTGTGACCGATTAAACGGGGGGACACGTCATGGCGGATTTCGCCACACATTTGGGCTGGGGAGCAATCGGCGCCGGCTTTGCAGCATCGGCGACATTCGCGGCGGACATCGTTCCGGCGGGGGATTTGCTGACGTTAACGATGGCCGGTGTCATCGGCAGCGTACTGCCCGACATCGATCTCGAAAAAGCTGTGCCATCCCGTCTGTTGTTCACTGGGCTGGGGTTTCTGCTGGCATTCGTCGTCTTGTTCAATCTCAAGGCGACCTATTCAATCATTGAGCTTTGGATCATCTGGCTGGCCGTTTTTGCGGCCATTCGCTACGGCGCATACAATGTTTTTCACAAGAATGCGGTCCATCGAGGTATCTTCCACTCGCTGCTGGCGGGACTGTTTTTCATGGTGACGGCAGCGATCATCGTCGCTTATGGGCTAGGCAGA
>CAYVJO010000104.1:5602-6631 GCA_964451735.1 uncultured Hyphomicrobiaceae bacterium
TGGATGGCGGGTCTGTTCGTTTTCCTTGGTTTTGTCATTCATTTGCTGCTCGATGAGATATATTCGGTGGATTTCACGGGCGCGCGTATCAAAAAATCTTTTGGCACGGCTTTGAAGCTTTTCGAGCGACGTTCTCCCAGCTCTTCGGTCTTGATGGCCGGAGCGCTCGTCGCACTGGTGATGGTCGCCCCGCCTTCCGCAGAATTCCGAACCATTATGGAGCCCTCACAAGTGGCTCAATTCTTCAAGGAGCGGATGTTTCCGCAGAATGGATGGTTCCAGTCCCGAGTGGCCAAGGCAGCTTCTATTTCCCTGGATCGTCATACGGCTTCGATGGAAGAAGCGGAATCCCGTCCTGTTTCTCCCAGATAGCTGGTTGCGCAGCCATAGCGGCAACTGAAAAGCCGCACAGACAATCTGCTGCTTGGTTTCATTAGAGGCTGAGCTTTCGATCTTGGCTCAAAGCATTCCAAGGATCATTGCGGCAACAAAACCAAATGCCAGAACGGTCGCGAGCATTTTCCAGCGAGCCCCGAGCCCAATCATTCTTTCCCTCCGCAAACATCCCGTATGCCGCTACCCGTTATGCAGGACCGTTTTTTAGTCGCTAAACATGGCCGTCGCTGCAAGGATATGCAAATGTTTCAAGCGAACCGCTAGAATGGCATAATTGACTAATTGTGTATCGATCTCGAAAAATAGAGCCGTCTGTGCCGCTCAAATATCCTGCCAGTCCTGCCCTCAGCAGGAGATCGCTTGGAACAATCGATGAGTTCTGCCCCCGCGGCGGATCTAACAGTAAAGGGACCCGAACTCATGACGCCGTTCGAAGCCATATTGATTTCGAAATCCGCTGAGGGCCAAGCCGTCGAGTGGACTTCGCTCACCGAAGACGAGCTTATGGAAGGAAATGTCACCCTTCGCGTAACTCACTCCACAATGAATTACAAGGATGGTCTGGCGATAACGGGAAAGGCGCCTGTAGTGAGGCGTTGGCCCATGATCCCAGGCGTCGACATGGCTGGCACG
>CAYVJO010000104.1:6641-8265 GCA_964451735.1 uncultured Hyphomicrobiaceae bacterium
AGCTTGCGATTTGGTACACCCCGGGGAGATTCTGGCACGGTTGTCGCTTCGTCGCACCCGGATTACCGTGAAGGCGATGAAGTTATCGGTACTGGCAGCGGCTTTGGCGAAGCGCATTATGGCGGTTATGCGCAGATGGCGCGCGTCAACGGGGATTGGCTGTTACATGTCCCGGACGGACTGAGTAAGGCTGATTGCATGGCGGTCGGCACGGCTGGTTTTACGGCGATGCTGTGCGTCATTGGGCTCGAAGCCCATTCTGTGCGGCCTGAAAGCGGTCCAATCATTGTGACCGGCGCGGCGGGAGGCGTTGGGAGCGTAGCGGTCGCTTTGCTCTCGAAACTGGGATATTTTGTTGCAGCGAGTACTGGCCGGCCAGAGACGGCGGACTATCTGAGGTCGCTTGGCGCCAGCGAAATCCTGGCGCGGGAGGAGCTGAACGCGCAGCCACGCCCTTTGGCCAAGGAGCGTTGGGCAGGGGCTATTGATAGTGTCGGAAGTACGACGCTCGCCAATGTGCTTTCGCAAACACAATATGGCGGGACCGTCACGGCGTGTGGACTGGCCCAGGGGCTTGATCTTCCGACAACGGTGGCTCCCTTCATCCTGCGCGGGGTTACGCTTGTCGGCATCGAGTCTGTCATGACGCCGAAAGCGAAACGCATCGAAACATGGGCTCGGCTGGCCAATGATCTCGATCTGGAAAAACTGCGCGCCATGACGGAAACCCGTTCCATGCGCGACGCAATCGCCCTTGCTCCCGCAATTGTCGCAGGACAAGTGAAGGGCCGCCTCGTGTTCGAGGCGCCGTGATCAATGCAGAAAAACGCATCGATGCATTGAAGCATGAAACAAAAGAATGAGTCAGTGCACGAGCGCCTTAATCGCACCCACGATTTTTGCGGCATGTTACAAAGAAAAAACATTTGTCGAATGCCACTCTTAAGCATAGGTTCTGTTTTGGCGGATGGATACTCCGCTTTACATGAAGGTGCAATGAAATGAAAAAGAAAACCGAAAGTAAGCCAAAGAACGCGCCTGCTTCAAAAACAAAACCAGAAGTAAAAACAGCAGGCAGCGCTAAAAAGGGCGGAAAGAAGTAAGCTTAAGGATGCAAGTCAGAGGGAAGAAGAGATTCTTCCCTTTTTCTATGTTAAATATTACTAAACCAACCTTGATGAGCAGATTATGGCTCGTATAACGAATTCTATATTCATTTGCCTCGCGTTTCTGCTGATGGCAGGTCAGGCCAGCGCTCTGCAACTAACGAATCGCGACGCCGCCGATCACAAGCTTGTCGTCACGGAAGCTGGAACGACGAAAGAATTGATCGTCAAGCCTTCACAGACCTTGGAGGATGTTTGCGCGAAAGACTGTACGATAAAAATGCCCGACGGCGAAGAATACGAGTTCGATGGCAGTGAGATGGTATCCATCGAGGAGGGGCTTATGTTTCTTGACGAGCCATCGGACGGGGTCGGCTCCGACGTCAATAGCGGCGAGCCGCTGGAAGAAGCGAACGATCCGGCCGCGAAAAAAGACTAGTAAGATTGCGATGTGCGAAAATACGCTAAAGCGCTTTCGACCTGATCCGATTCAAGCCGGGATTCCCAAATCAGCGGCG
>CAYVJO010000105.1:0-8203 GCA_964451735.1 uncultured Hyphomicrobiaceae bacterium
GGTCTTCGAGCGCATCTGCCAGCTCCGAGCCATGTTCCGGCTGCCCCTTGGAGAATGCGTTACGCTTCAGATCATGAGTATGCGGCAGATGATCCACGGCGGGGAGTGTTACACCGAAAGCCCGCCGGTTCGCGGCGATACCGCCCACTGCTATCCCGCCAAAGCCGACGCCATGATAACCACGTTCACGCCCGATGAAGCGGACGCGCCCGCCTTCGCCGCGCGCCTTGTGATAAGCGAGCGCGATCTTCAAGGCCGTATCGACCGACTCGGACCCGGAATTGGTGAAAAACACGCGATCCAGGCCTTCCGGAGCGATGGCCGCCACGCGCGACGCAAGCTGAAAAGCGAGAGGATGGCACATCTGAAAGGCTGGCGCGTAGTCCAGCGTTTCGAGTTGCTGCCGGACTGCTGCAGCGATCTCCGGACGGCAGTGGCCAGCGTTTACGCACCATAAGCCGGACGTGGCGTCGAGAATTTTTCGGCCATCGGCGCTGGTAAACCACATCCCTTCCGCGGAAGCGAGAAGTCTTGGACTCGCCTTGAATTGACGGTTGGCCGTAAACGGCATCCAATAGGCGGAAAGGTCAAGCTCATTCGCCAGCGCGTCGGCCTGTTGCATGGTGCGTCTCCCTGCGCGTCTTATGAATTCATCGACGCATTATTTGCTCGCAGCCAGATCATGGCGCAAGCTCACTCAAGAGTAACGGCTAGGAAGGGCTTGATCCAGCCTTAAGACGCGACTCTATGACCGTAATAGCGGGCGGGGGGGACTTCTATCGGGTTTTCTTGATGGGCGTGAGCAGGAAAGCAGGCACATGATCGCCCATACCGAGAACTTCCGGCTCGCGCGTCTGCCGGGCGCGTGGAGCGCTTGGTCTTTGCGGCCGAGGATTTTGAGGCTTTTCGCGGCTTTGCGAAACTGGCGCAGTCTCAGTTGTGATAGGCGCAGTGGCAGATTTCGAAGTCGCCGCAGCGTCAAACTCGGGCTTTCGCCTTCTCTCTCCATTGGAGGTGGGCGCGCGCTTATCGCTCTTTGCCGATTTTTCAGGCCCAACGCGCGACGTGCGCCCACGCCGTCCCTTGGATAATTTGCGTAGTCCCTCAAGCTCTTCTGGGGATGGCTCACCATCCAGCCACTCAATCTTTTGCTGCGAGAGCTTTTCAATGGCGCGGATAGCGTCGATATCGCCAGGCGTTACGAGTGTTGCAGCATAGCCGTCACGCCCTGCCCGGCCAGTCCGCCCGATCCGGTGGACATAATCTTCCGGGGTTACGGGCACGTCGAAATTGAAGATGTGGCTGACTTCTGGAATATCGAGCCCACGCGCGGCGACATCGCTTGCCGCCAATATGCTAATATCACCTTTACGGAACGCATCGAGCGTAGCGGTACGTTCACGCTGCTCCATGTCGCCATGCAAGGCGCCGGCATTATAGCCGTGCCTGACGAGAGAGAGATGCAGGATGCCGACATCGCGTTTCCGATTACAAAAGATGATGGCGTTTTTAACACCGGATGCATTGATGAGATCGCGAAGAACCTGACGTTTGGAGGGTGCGTCTCCTGGGGCAAGCTTAAGCTTTTGGACGATGGTTTTCGCCGTGGAGCTTGGCCGTGAAACTTCGATGCGTTTTGGGTCTTTAAGGAATCTATCTGCAAGCTTCTGCACTTCTTTCGGCATCGTAGCCGAGAAAAACAACGTCTGCCGTGAGACGGGAAGCATGGCGCAAATTTTTTCGATATCGGGGATGAACCCCATATCGAGCATGCGGTCCGCCTCGTCGATGACGAGTATTTCGACACCGCTCAGCAAAAGCTTGCCACGGCCGAAATGATCAAGAAGCCTCCCCGGAGTTGCAATCAGCACGTCCACGCCGCGATCGAGCTTGCGGAACTGTTCATCGAACGAAACGCCACCGATAAGCAGAGCCATGTTCAACTTGTGATTGACACCGAGCTGGTCAAAACTTTCAGCCACTTGGGCTGCCAATTCACGCGTTGGCTCCAGAATGAGGGATCGAGGCATACGGGCACGGGCCCGCCCCGACTCGAGGCGCGTCAGGAGAGGGAGGACGAATGAGGCTGTTTTGCCCGTACCAGTTTGGGCGATACCGACAATATCGCGTCCTTCGTTGACCGCAGGAATAGCCTGATCCTGAATGGGTGTCGGCGTTTGGAACCCGGCGGCTGAAATGGCGTCGAGCGTTTTTTGGCTTAAACCTAAGTGAGTGAATGTCATGTCCGCATGTTCACAGCGTTGAAGCTGTCAAACTATTCAAAGGTTAGCAAAAACTTCGTCTAAATGCGCAACCTGCAAGGTTCTTTTTCAAAATGAAATAGCCAACCGTGGTTGTCAAACTTCGAGCAGCATGCGCGGAATAATATCGGCTGGATGATGTTTTTACATCACGATAGCTTAACTCAATTGATATAGAGCAAGCCGAAGCGGATGCAAGAAGGAAAAACGTACAACGATAAAGGGGCGGCAATATGAAGCCGGCAACAAGCTTGGTTTGCTCATAATTTGTCCGCTTGGCAAGAAAGAGCACAGCGGATCGACACCTTTTGGCCAATGCTTCAAGGCTGCTCACCAAATCACACTCGCCAGTTATTTGGCAGGCTGAACGTCAATTTGCATGTATGAGCTCTTCCGAACATATTATTGCTCTAAATTACGGATAATCATCCGTTCAAGGAGTTGATTTAACTGAGCGATACCCCGGCAAGATAGCGTCGCGCGATGGCTGGCTATTTAGAAAAATGGCATTACGGTTTCCCTTGGAGGATGGCGCCACCGCTTCCTTTGGTGTTGGAGGCGGGGCTTGAGGTGCTCACTCTGGGTACGGCAGCTGCTATTTTCGCGGCAGCCGGAGTTCTGCCGCTTAGCGATAGCGGATTTGTCGTAGCCGCGGTATCATATGCCGCGGTCGCGTTTTTCATTCTCGCCGGTCTCAGTCGCCATGCCCCGCATCGTCATTTCGGACCAGCCAACGCAATCACTCTTTGCCGAGCTGCATTCAACATCGTTTTGCTGACAGTCATTGCGGAAGAGCTTCTTGGTCAAGGCCGGATGCTGGACCATGCGTTCCGTTGGTGCCTGACTTCGGCAGCCATTGTCGCATTGGCGCTTGACGGTGCCGACGGTTGGACTGCCCGCCGGACCAATATGACCAGCGAATTCGGCGCGCGTTTCGACATGGAAACCGACGGCATCTTTCTGCTTGCCATGTCGCTCCTGCTGGCGACGAGCGGTATTGTGGGTCCATGGGTGTTGGCGAGCGGATTGATATATTACGTCTTTCGGTTGGCTGGCAATGTCTGGCCGGCGCTTACGGCGTCTCTTTACCCTAGCCTACGGCGCAAGGCGATTTGCGCCATGCAGGGCGCGTTTTTGATTATGGCGCTCGCCCCAGCCATCCCCTCCTGGGCGGCACAATTGTGCTGCATGACTGGACTGGCACTGTTGCTTTATTCCTTCAGCGTTGATCTGGCTTGGCTGTTAGGCCGTCCGCGAGCGTCCTGAGCTTGTCATGTCCGGATCGAAGCAAGCATATCAGCGTGACTGCGGCTTTTGGCGTCATATTCTGATGCGGGATTGCTTGGAGCACGATCAGAAAAACGGGACGCCGGTTTTTTGACAACAGATCAGGATCGCTACAATTTGAAACGATCCTGATCTAGGGCGGAATCCGCAAAAATGGAAACCGGTTTTGCAAAAAGACTACGCCAAACATAACGTTTGAGCCCCGCTCTGATTCCATCACAACGGGCTCTAGCCCCTGAAGGACCGTCTTGTGCGCCAAAACGGGAAACGCCCCGGCGGCGGGGGAACCGCCAGGGCGCATCGTCGGTCGAGACCGGGGGAGTCAAGACCGGGAAAAATAGGCTTCCGGATCAACGGGTTTGCTGTTCTTGCGTACCTCGAAGTGGAGCTGTGGCTTAGTTACATTTCCTGACGCACCGGCCTTCGAGATGATCTGTCCCCGCTGCACCATATCGCAGCGGCGCACGAGCACTTCGTCGTTATGGGCATAAGCGGTGACGTAGCCGTCGGCGTGCCGAATGAGGATAAGATTACCAAACCCGGCCAGTTCGTTTCCGACATAAGCAACGACACCGTTTTCCGCCGCCTTCACTGGCGTTCCTTTCGGCACGGAGAAGTCAACGCCGTCATTGACGGAGCCGTCTTTGGCGGAGCCGAATTTTGCTATGATCAGCCCTTGTACCGGCTCACGGAAAGTCTGCGCGCTTCTTGGCGTGGGATTGCTCAGGAGGCTATCGCAGTCCCGTGCCTCGGTAGGCTCGTTAGGGGTTTGGCTTGCCCCGACATCACGATGGGCGGCAAGTATAGATTGAGCTTCACCATCGCCCGAAGGCTCTCTCACAGCTTCTGGCGCGGCATCGCTGACGACGGTAGGTTCGGCAGCGTTGGAGATTTCGGCTTTCGCCAGCCTTTTCTCGCCCACTCGGTCAACACCCTCGACGCCTTTTTCCGGCTCGGGCGTTTTTTGCGAATATGGGCCGCGTCGCGGACGACCGTCACGGCCATAACCGCGCTGAGGCGAACGCTCATACTCGTCTTGGCCATCCTCTGCATCCTCCTCCGGGCGATAGCCGCGCGGATAGCCTTTCGCAACAGGCAGATGCAGCACCTGGCCAGGATATAGCGTTGCATCATAAGGAATGTCGTTATATGCCGCCAGCTCGCGATGGTTCAGGCCATTCTGGCGCGCAATGTCGTAGAGCGTGTCACCTGGCCGAACGGAATAGCTGCGGTGTGATCCACGATGCGATCTCCCGGCCTTGCCATGACGCGCATCGTAACCCTGCGAGCGCTTGTCATAGCTGTCGTCTTCGCGACGGCTTGCATATCTCTCGCTGTTTTTTCTTAGCCAGGGCTTATCGGCGAATTGACCACGTGGCTCTTCGTAATCGTCACCTTCACGCTGGTCATAGCCGCCTTGATAGGCCGATCCGCCGCCTTCCCCGCCCTGGCGACCATAGCTTTTGCCGTAACGGGGCGCATAGTCCTGCGGCGGCGCCTTGCGGTCGTCGCCGACATATTCTTCTGTTTCGTCATTATCGCCGTAACGTCCGCGCGACTGGCCGTAATGCAAGCCAGGGTCGGGGCGATTACCAAAGGTATAACCCGATCCGCCCCGCAGACGCAGTTTCTGTCCGGCGTAAATCGTCGATCCGGTAATACCGTTGAGCTCCGCCAACTCTAGGGTTGTAATACCGTAGCGCCTCGAAATACCGAACAGCGTGTCGCCTTCGACAACCGTATAATACTCGCCGTCAGCGTAAGAGCCCCGGGCCCGATACGGAGCTTTACGGCCGTCATAATCCGGCGCGCCGCCTGTGTATTCGGGGTAGCTGCGGTCCCTACGATAAGATCGGTAATCGCTGTAGCTCGGCTGATAGGCCGGCTTCCCCTGCCCGTAATAGCCAGACGAGGCTTGCGCATAGCGCTCGCCGGATGGCTGGACCGGTTGTGAGGCATAGGGAGAGCTTCTGCTATCATGCGCGCCTATGGGCTGCATCGCATAGCTGCTGCCAACATAGCCGCCTGAAACCTGGCCGCTGTAAGAGGCTGTCTTAACCGGAGCAAGCGCGCTGCGCTCAATGAACGGTTCGGTTCTTGGGCTTGACCCAGCCGCAGCTTTCCAATACGGCACATCGCCTGTTCCGCTTCCGGTAACAGACGCGCCGGTATGCCCGTAGACCGGCTCGGAGGGGATCGGGATCGAACCCGCTTTGCTGTAACGCTGACGATGGCCCCCGCCATCGTCGAAGGAAATTCCCTGAGAACTGCACGCGGCCAGGGTAGCCGCAAGACCGATAGTTGAAAACAACGCAACGCGCTTAACAAACACGCGGCGCCAGAACCAAAACTGACTGAAAATCATGGCCGCACCTCACATCCGAAATGAGTTTTGCAGCGAGCCAGTTAAAACATGTTTAAAATCGGATCGTTTTTGACGCGTTTCTTATCCATGAAGCGCCAAACTATCGGCGGGAGCCTCTTCGCGCTCGAACATGCCATAGTCCCGGATGACCCCCGCAACACGCAGCCTGTAGTTCTTGAAATATTCGTGGCGTCCTTTGAACTGGGCACTCCGATGTGCCTTCAGCTTTCGCCATTCGGCGAGAGCTGCCTCGTCCCGGAAAACTGAAAGCGACAGAATTTTGTTATCGTTGGTCAGACTTTGAAACCGTTCGACAGAAATAAAGCCGTCGATCTGCTCAAGTAGCGGGCGAAGGCTGGCAGCCAGATCCAAATAGCTCTGGCGGTGTTGGGGATGGGGCTCGACTTCGAAAATAATGGCGATCATGGCTCAATCCGGAAAATTGAAAGCTTGAAGCACGGAGCGGGCGGCGTGGATGGCTACGCCCCGAATGCAGGACGGTCACGAAATGAGCGGCACGAAACGGACGGGCAAAAGTTCGTGCGTCTCGACACCTGTTTCCGTTTTCTCTACCAGCACCAGGCTCTGCTCGGACACGCGCTTGCCGACAGGAAGGATCATGCGACCGCCAGCCTTGAGCTGATCGATAAGCGGGTGCGGCATTTCTGAGGCCGCCGCCGTGACGATGATCCTGTCGAACGCGCGAGGTTCCGGCCAGCCTTTCGAGCCGTCGCCCGCCTTGGCTGTGACGTTTTCGATGCCGAGTTCGGCGAAACGCCCTTTCGCCTCTTCCAAAAGCGGGTCATACCTTTCGATCGTGTAGACATGACGGCATAGCCCGGCGAGAATAACGGTTTGGTAGCCTGAGCCCGTACCGATTTCAAGAATGTCTTGACCACTTTCGACACCGAGCTTTTCAGTCATATACGCGACGACATAGGGTTGCGAGATCGTCTGGCCGCACCCAATGGGCAAGGGAATATCCTGGTAAGCGCCCACCCTATCCGACGGTCCGACAAAGATATCGCGAGGCGTATGCGCGATTGCCGCAAGCACGCGCTCGTCACGTATGCCGCGTTCGCGCAACTGTTCGACAAGCTTGGCCGCCTGCCCGGTCTTACTGTTCATGACACACCACCGTTCGGCCGCGCCCTCCTGTTTAGCGATGTCTTCCTGGAACCTATTCACCCGGCACGGCGAGACTAAGTTTAAGCTTACGGCATGTTTCGCCATCCGCATGGTTCAAATGCAGCGGCGTTACGGAAATATAGCCTTCGCTGAGCGCGCATAAATCCGTGTCACGCTCAGGCTGCGAAAGGTGACGGTTGAATCCGAGCCAATAATAGGGTTTGCCACGTGCGTCGGTTCTATCGACGATGCGTAAATAGTCCTGGTCGCGCTTGCCCCGGCGAGTAACCTGGACGCCTTTGACATCACCCGGGTTGAGATCGGGGAAATTGACGTTCAGCATCACGCCATTCGGCCAGCCTGTATCGATCAGTTTCCTGATGAGCGCGGCTCCATGCGCCATGGGCGTTTGCCAGCGAACCTCGCCGCGTTTGTCGTAATCGACGGCCTGGCTGAGCGCGACGGAGGGAATGCCGAGAAGCGTACCCTCGATCGCACCCGCTATGGTACCCGAATATGTCACATCGTCGGCAATGTTGTGACCCGCATTGACGCCGGAGAGCACCAGATCCGGCTTCTGGTCCTGGAGGATATGGCGAACGCACATAATGACACAGTCGGTCGGCGTGCCCTTGACGGCGAATATGCGTTCGCTGAGTTGGCGCAGGCGGACAGGCTCGTGCAGCGTCAGCGAATGCGCCGCTCCGCTCTGGTCGGTCTCGGGCGCAACCACCCACACATCGCTGCTGATTTCGGAGGCGATCTGCTGAAGCACATCCAGCCCCGGAGCCTCAACGCCATCATCATTCGTGACCAGAATGCGCATGTCGAAATTGTCCTTGCAGTATCCGCACTCTTCCTGAAGAAGAATCCGGATGCGCTAGAGCGCTTGACTGTTAACTAGAGCACTTGAGGGTTAATAAGAATCGGCGTGACGCTCTATATATTTATTTTAGCAACGTATTTATCCGAAAACAGCTGCGGGCTTTTCAGTCCGGCGCGCTAAGCCCCAATGACTTCCTTCCCGCCCATATAGGGAATGAGAGCCTCAGGCACGCGGATGCTACCGTCTTTTTCCTGGCAGTTCTCCAAAACCGCAACCAGCGTGCGCCCGACCGCGAGGCCGGAGCCGTTCAGCGTGTGAACGAAGCGCAGGTCCTTG
>CAYVJO010000106.1:0-8202 GCA_964451735.1 uncultured Hyphomicrobiaceae bacterium
AAAACAGAATCACAACCAGCATTCGTTGGCCAGGTCAGACAAACCTGCTTAGCGGAAGTGTTTTTACATACGCAACTGTCACGTTTTTGCGTCGCGCGGTTTAGACTGGAAACTTAACTTAAAGCGCGGCTGCAAGACCGTGCGCATTCAAAGGAGGAAATCATGCCCGGCAGCGTCTATAAAACCGTGGAAATCATTGGTACGAGCACGCAATCCTGGGATGACGCCGCCCGCGTCGCTGTTGAGCGGGCGAGCCAGTCCTTGCGTGATTTGCGAGTGGCCGAGGTTGTCGCGACGGATCTGCTCATCGAGGAGGGCAAAGTCCAGGCGTTCCGAACCAAACTATCCATATCCTTCAAGCTGGAAGGCGCTGACGGGCTTTGAAGAGCGGACAGTCTCACGTCCGACGGCTGTAAGAGCATGATTTCTTGTCCTAGATAAGGACCATTTCAAATGGAAACGAACCTCATCTAGATCCGCTTGTTTACGCACGGTTATAAAAAAAACGGGTGGCCACTTTTGCGGAACACGCTCTAGGGCTCGGTTCATTCGAACAACTGTCTGGTTTGGGAATGCACTTCTTAGCTGATATATTATATGTTGGACACTCAGGAAGAAATCCTTTGAGCAGGCCTGCCTCCACCAAGATTTTCGAGTATGGATAATCAAATTCCTAACTGTTGTTATTATTATTTTTTTTCTATTTCCTGACGAATGAATGTTGCTGGTATGCCATTGCCGCCAGTTATATTGAGATGTATGCGCGGTGATTTTTTATGAATTCGCAAATTCGGTGCTATTTAACTCGCATATGATCAAAATAGTGCATGATCATATAATGCGTTTTTGCATAGATCGTTAAGTTCAAGGGATCATCTAAGACTATGGCGAATCCGTTTGACGAGGTCTTTATCGACCGCATCTACGACGCCGCGTTGAAACCGGAGTTATGGAGTGAGCTGCTCGTAAATATCGCGGATATGATGAGAAGTTCGTTAGGGATTGCTTGCGGCATGTCCGCGAGCGAACAGAACGCGCTATTCTGTCATTATGGCCGCTGTGAGCCGCCTCGGGACGCGCAACTCGGCCGCCGTCACCTTCTCAACCCCTGGACTATAGCGGTGCAGCAGGAGGCCGTGGGGAGGGTGTTGCCGTCACATCGCATCATGCCGCTGCGCGATTTGAGACGCACTGAGTTTTATGCCGATATACTGGCGCCTGAAAAAATTGACCATTGCGTTATAACCAAAGTGTGTCGCGCAAAGGACGTGAATTTCACTTTCAGCATCATGCGCGGTGAAAAGACAGGTATATATACAGACCATGAGATCGCGAATTTGAGGTCGCTCCTGCCGCATTTGCGCCGATCCGCAATGATGCGGCTTAATCTCGACGCCTATGAGGCGCTCAGCTTTCAGCAACAGCAGGTTCTGGATCGCATTGATACGGGGATCGTGCTCGTCGATGAGTTGGGGCGATTCTTCTGCGTGAATCAGGCAGCCGAAGCGCTGATGCATGCGGATAACGGGTTGTCTTTATCCGCGAACATGCTTGCTGCAAAGGATGCGCGCATTACCCGTAAGCTTCTATCGCTGGTCTCCGCGACCGCTGAGGGCGGCCCCGGCGGATCAATGGCTATTCCGCGGGACTCTATCCTCGATCCGCTTCTGGTGCTGGTCTGCCCGATCCGCGGCATGGTTCGAGACACGCTCAGCGCGCCCGGCGTCAGCCGAAGAACTGTTGCGCTATTTATCAAGGATCCGCTTCGCGGCTTTTCTGACCTCGACGGTGTTCTTACCCCTCTGTTCCATCTCACGCAGGCGGAGATCAGGGTCGCACTTGCCTTGGGGAGCGGGCAAAGCATTGCAGGCGCGTCGGTGTGTTTGGGGATTTCACAAAATACAGTTAAAACTCACGCAAAGCGCATTTACGAGAAAATGGGCGTTACGAACCACGCCGAACTCGTAAAGAAAGTCTCTCGATTGGCGTCTTTTTGAATTGCGAGCATTTTGTTGGGGTTGGGGAAGTTGTTCCTCAGCCCGTCCAAGACGCTGCCCAATGTTGCAAGGGGATTTTGATAAGCGGATAGAACGATTAGAGCGTAATCCGCAAAACCGGTTTCCACATTTGCGTATTACGCTCTCAAGGGCACGAAGCGGGTCTAATAAACTCGCTCGAAAAAATGCAGCCTACAAGAAAGTGACGGCGGGCAATGGCCGCCGCTTGTTTTTCTCATGAGAAAGCCGAATCAAGCGGCTTCGTCATGCGCCTCTTCGATCTCGACTTTTTGATTGAGACGAAGTCCCTTATTCAAATATACGGCGATCTCTTGTATAGCCGTAACTTCATCCACATCCTGAACAGCTGCAATTTCGCGAGCCATTCTGTCCAAAGCTGCTTCGTACAACTGGCGTTCGGAATAAGACTGTTCTGGCTGATTATCTGAGCGGTAAAGATCCCTTACCACTTCAGCGATAGAAATCAAGTTGCCGGAATTGATCTTACTTTCATATTCCTGAGCGCGCCTGCTCCACATCGTTCTTTTGACGCGGGCCCGTCCGCGCAACGTGTCCATGGCTTTGGTGAGAAGTGTACGGTCACACAGTTTCCGCATCCCGGCGCTCTCACATTTTGCGACCGGCACACGCAACGTCATTTTATCTTTTTCGAAATTGATCACGAACAGCTCCAGCTTACAGCCGGCGATTTCCTGTTCTTCAATCCCGATTATTCGCCCTACACCATGAGTCGGATAGACGATATACTCGTCTTTCCGAAATCCATTTCTTTGTGTCGATTTTTTTTTCGCAGCCATACTCATTCTCACATTTCTTTCCCGGCGCGGAATGTCAAAAGCCCTCTTCTGAAACTGCCGTTTCCGCCGCATAAGACGAAAAGTGTCAGCGAGCCCATACATTCACCAAGGCTTGTAGCACGACCGATCCCAAGGCCCCCATCGACTTCGGCCGCAAAACGCGAAAGCACTGATTGCAATGGCTGAAGCGAAAGATTATCAGGCGGAAATCGCATCTCACGAACCGCTTCATCCGCTTACGCATCATATAAATGTTATTGAACGCGAATGGAAAATTGAACGCGTTGTCACCAATCATGTGCTTTATATTTTTTATGTTATCACATACATATTTTTTTTAAAAGCCGCTGAGGAAACAACCCCGTGGAAAAAACCTCTTACACAAGGCATTTGCGCAACATTCTTAACGTCGTTCCTAAAGTCAGGCAGGCTGATTCAGCATAGATATCTGCCTAGTAGTGACAAATAGCATAATCCCAAATAAAGTGATTGAAAGGATACAGTGTGATATATTTTGCACCATCCACCAGGGTGTATAAACTTAAGCAGTTTTAGCTTTGCGCGGTTTCGTACAATTTTGAAGTGAGTAAGCGGGCTCAAACACGCCCTATTCTGACACGGACGCCAGCTGATGGCCTCTCCAGGATCGCTTCACGGCGAAAGCGATAGGCTTTCGCAGGTCTACCACCCGTTGCTTTTTGAATATGACCTGTTGGCTCCACCAAACCCGACGCTTCGACAAGACGCCGGAAATTCTGTTTGTGCAGATGGCTGCCCAAAATCGCTTCGACGGTGCATTGTAATTCGTAAAGGGTGAAACTTTCCGGCATGAGCTCAAATATGACTGGCCGATATTTGATTTTGCCTCTTAAACGGCTCATGGCGGTAGCTAGAATGCGCCGGTGGTCGAACCGCATCGGACTGCCGAATGGCGCTAGATGGTCCCATTGGTCCGCGGAGCTCCGCCCATCCGTTTTGGCTTCCGGGACAAGGCCCGCTTCGTAGAGCAACTCGTAGCGGTCGAGCACTTTTTCATCATCCCAGCCATGATCCTCTCCAAAGCAGATACCGAAACGCTCGGCGCGGCTCAACGGGCGTGCAGGCGTATCGTAAAGGCTCGGCGCGGTGGCCCACATCCTGAGAAATGACTGAATTTCGCCCCCGAGTATCGGCGGAGCGTCAACTCGCCGATCCTCCCAGGGGAGGAAATCGTACCAGTTCTGCCAGTCGCCGTGCTTGAGATCCCCAAGCGCATTTGCTCTGGTCAACGCGAGATAGCCGATAGACACGACTTGTGGCTCGGTATCGCCAAGCCTTGCATGGCGCCCCCTGTCCCCGAAAGTGTAAAGCTGCTCCACATAACCCAATTCTAGCCCGGTCTGGTCCTTGACCCATGTTCGAAGACCGATTTCCAGCGTTCTGTGACTGAGAGGTGCAAACAGTCCGAAGGGAAGCGAGGCGCGCGATCCTAGATTGCCATCGCCGGGTTTGATGACAAGAATGCGCGGATTGTCTCCATCAACGGATACAATCGCAGCTGTCAGTCCAATCTCGACCATGATATTCCCCGGGGTCTGGGAGTACGGGATGGCCGTTTTGTTCTGCGTGACAGCCGATGAAGATGCCAATGCTATGCTCCCAATAGGAAAGGGCGCCATGATAGCGCCCTTCGCAAGAATAGCATGACGGCAAGAAACTCGCGTTTAGTCCCCCGCGCCGCCAAATCCGAAATCCCGCCGCGCCGCCCGAATCGTTATGGAGAAACCCGCGATCACGTCGATCAGCGTGACGACGAGAATGAAAAAGAATACGGATGTTGCCGCCTGGCGTACCGCCAAAAACTCTACGAGACATATGACGAACAGGATAGTCGATAACGCATGATCGACGATGGACGATCCGCCGGTTCGCGTCGCTTTGATCAGCTCAACAAAGAGCAGAAGCAGCGTGATGATCGTTACCAAGTCTCCGATCGTTAACGTCCAGGTCGCGCCCGAAATCATATCTATCGAGAAGAGTTGGGAGTCGAACACTGTTGGCGCGCCACTGCCAGGCTCCGGCCATGAAGAGGTAAATGCAATAAGATTGTAAATGACGATTGCGACTAGAATCCATGGTATAGTGAGGATCATGACTGGTTCTCCATCTCTCAAGTCCCTTTAGCGGCTAGCTCAACCCCCGCCAATTCCCAAGCATTTTGGACGTCTGCCAAGCCATCGGCCGGGACCGAAGTCAGCTCCTCAGAATTCTTCCTTGGGTTTCAGAATTTGCCGGCCCCGGTATTTGCCCGATTTCAGATCGATATGATGGGGGCGGCGCAATTCGCCGGTCTCCTTGTCCTCGACATAGGCTGGCGCGGTTAAGGCATCGGCGGACCTGCGGTTCCCGCGTTTCATCGGTGATGTTTTTCGTTTCGGAACGGCCATTCTGATCTACCTCGAAATAATAGTAACCTCGTTACCGGCAGAATCGACGGGCCGGCGAAAGAGGAAAGAAATGAGTGAACGCTACAAGCGTAATCCACGTCCTTATAATGATGTCGCGCAGGTTTGACCAGAGCATCTTCAAGCCTCAATCGCCGAAAACACAGGATGCATCACGCGCCTCTCTCGCCATCCGAGCCTGAATGCGCGCAGCGAGCCGTCGCGTCTGCGGGCCTGGCTGCCCCGCGTTTCGCCGATGCGGGTTAGGAAGCGCGGCGACCAATAAAGCGGCCTCGCCTACAGCAAGGGATGCGGCTGGTTTACCGAAATGATATTGCGCTGCGGCCTCGGCACCGTAGATTCCGGGTCCCCATTCGGCAATGTTGAGATAGATTTCAACCACGCGGTGCTTGGGCCAGATCAGCGTCATGAAATAAGCCAGCGGAACTTCCAGCGCCTTGCGGACATAGTTTTGTTCCGGCCATAGAAAGAGATTCTTGGCGGTTTGCATTGGAATGGTGCTGGCGCCGCGCGGCGTCTCACCCTCTTCGAGATTGCCCAGCACATCCCCCACAGCGCTCCAATCCACCCCCCAATGCTGGCAAAAACGCGCATCTTCGGCAAGGACGGCCGCAACGGCCAAATTCGGCGATATGTTCTCGAATTCCCGCCATCGGTAATCGAAGCTCTCGCCAAGCGCTGAATTGCGCAGCATCAGAGCGGAAAACGGCGGATCGGCGAAGCGATAGATGATGATCAAGAGGTAGGGAAGGACAAGGAATAAAGCAAATGACATGGCAGCGATACGCAAGAGGGTCGCGATCGCGGGGTAGCGCCCATGCCATGCGCGCGCCTCTGAGCTGGGGTGCTGGCGATCCACGCGCGCTGGTTGATCTGCTTCGTTCTTATCGCGCCAGACTTTTTCTTGCGCAAGGGATGTCGAAGTTTTGCGCGTGGTCCACCACTCCGACGGCATACGCCCGATCTTGCGCATGATTTCTGAAGCGTCTTGAACACGCACGCGCATCGATCTGTTCAAGATGACGCCAGCAGACTTGAGCTGTGCGCGGAACTGGCGCATCTTTTCTCCAAGGGTGGTCATGGGCTTTGAGATACGTGCATAATTCTTCGGACTTTGAAACCTTTAACCGGCGCCTTCAAAACTGCGCAACCCTTATAGAGCGCAGACTCGACGATTGGCTGACAAAACTGAACCGGGATGCATTCGTTCCTGTACGTTTGAACGAAGCGATGCGTTATGCGGTATTGGGCGGCGGAAAACGCCTCCGTCCTTTTCTCGTTATGGAAAGCGCCCGACTATGCGGGCTTTCCGATGAAGCGGCGCTGAATGCAGCGGCTGCTCTGGAATGTGTGCATTGCTATTCTCTCGTGCATGACGATTTGCCCGCAATGGATGACGACGACCTGCGGCGCGGGCGCCCGACCGTGCACAAGGCCTATGACGAGGCGACCGCAATTCTTGCTGGGGACTCACTCCTCACGCTGGCTTTTGAGATCCTGGCTGATCCCGCGACCCATACCGATCCCGCCGTCCGCAGCGAACTGGCGCTGGGCCTTGCGCGCAACTCCGGCAGGGCAGGCATGGCGGGAGGGCAAATGCTTGACCTGGAAGCCCCAGGACAAGCGCTAAGCGAGCCCGAAATTCTGCGTCTGCAATCGATGAAGACCGGCGCGCTGATCTGCTTTGCCTGCGAGGCAGGAGCGATCCTTGCCGAAACAGGCGAAACACGCCGGCGCGCGCTGATTGACTATGGGCAGGCTTTGGGCGCTGCATTTCAGCTTGCTGACGATTTGCTCGACGTAGAAGGCGATGCGGCTCTGGTCGGCAAGGCGGTGGCGAAAGACGGCGAAGCCGGCAAGGCGACGCTGGTCGCGCTGATCGGCATTCGCGCAGCGCGGCTGCGTCTTGCCGAGATGGAGGCTCGGGCGCGGGATGCGCTGGCCCCCTTCGGCGCGGACGCTGAAACGCTCGCGGCTGCTGCGCATTTCGTTGCGAACCGAAGCCATTGACGCGATGCGGGCCGTGCCGAACGGCGGGCCGGCGCGGTATAATAAGGATGGTTAAGCGTCCGCCAGCTCGATCAGTAAATCCTTGGCGTCAACCTGTCCGCCGTGCTTTGCAAGCAAGCGCTTTACGATACCGCCGCGTTCGGCACGAATGGCCGTTTCCATCTTCATGGCCTCGATGGTGAGCAGAAGATCGCCTGGACGCACCATTTTGCCCTCTTCCACAGCGATAGATCCGATCACCCCAGGCATGGGCGCGGCGACGTGGGTGAGATTGCCCTCTTCGGCTTTGGGGTGCGCCTGAATGCCAGATTTCACCGCCCGATTGGGCACGACCGCTGTTCGAGGCTGGCCGTTCAGCTCGAAGAAAACCTTAGCGTTGCCGTCCTCGTCGGTCTCCCCCACGGCAAGAAGCCGGATGACCATGGTCTTGCCGGGCTCAAGATCGACGAACACCTCCTCGCCGACTTCCATGCCATAAAAGAATGTTGGTGTCGGAAGCTGGCCGACAGGGCCATAATTCCGGCGGCGGCCCATATAGTCGAGATAAACCTTGGGGTACATCAGATATGAGCAAAGGTCCTCGTCATTGACCTTTACGCCGGGCATCTCCTTTTGCGCTTCCTGGCGCGCTTTTTCGAGATCAACAGGCGGCATCGACGCGCCGGGCCGGCCTTCGAGCGGCGCTTCGCCCTTCAGAACCTTCGCTTGCAGGGCTTGGGGAAAACCGCCTGGCGGATGACCAAGGCCGCCTTTGAAGAAATCGACAACAGAGGCCGGGAAAGAGACCTCCTTGTCTGCCGCCTCGACATCGGCAGGCGTCAGTCCGGCCGAGACCATTGCCAGCGCCATATCGCCGATAACCTTCGACGACGGCGTCACCTTTGGGATGTCGCCGAACATCCGGTTGACCTCGGCGTAGGCCTTGGCGACCTC
>CAYVJO010000107.1:0-4453 GCA_964451735.1 uncultured Hyphomicrobiaceae bacterium
CTCGCGCATCTCGAAGCCCATCGCCGCGCGGCAATAGCTGATGACCTTGTCCCAAGAGCCGAGCAGCGGCCGCTTCATCACCTCGCCCTGCATCAGGCGCAAAGCCGCCGCTCGTATGATCCGAATCTCGGTTATCGCAGATGCGCCAAGACCGGATATTTCCGCCAGCCGCTCCTCGCTTGCGTTGATGGCTTCGGCAAAACCGCCGAATTTATTGATGATTGCCTTGGCAAGAGGCTTGGTGTCTCGGCGGGGGATAGCGCGGAACAGGATAAGCTCCATCAGCTCATAATCCGGCATCGTCTCGGCGCCATGCTGCCTGAATCTGTCCCGCAGACGCTCCCGGTGGCCATGATAATGGGGAACAGCTGCTTCCTTGAACGCACCCATCTGCCGAGATCCATACGAAAAACTTAAAACACTCACATCAATACATTCCTGCTGGCGAGCTTGCCGGCAATTGGAGAAAACCCGTAAAGGGGACCGAAAACAGGCGCACTGTGCGCTGCCCGACACAGACGGGGCCGGGCATCTGAGACTATTTGCGTGGTGCCAAGCCGTGATAAGGCGGTTTGTGCCAGCCGCGCGGCGAGTAGGTGAAGACCTCGCACCCTGTCTCCGTTACGCCAACGCTATGCTCGAACTGCGCCGACAGCGAACGGTCTCGTGTAACGGCGGTCCAGCCGTCCGACAACATTTTGACGTGTGCTTTGCCCAGATTGATCATCGGTTCGACCGTGAACAACATGCCCGGTTCGAGAACGGGGCCTTCGCCGGGTTCGCCATAATGCAGGATATTCGGGCGGTCGTGAAAAACGAGGCCGAGGCCGTGGCCGCAAAAATCGCGCACTACGCTGCAACGCTCTGCTTCTGCGTATGTTTGGATCGCAACGCCGATATCTCCGACCGTATTGCCCGGCTTCACGGCGGCGATGCCCCGCATGAGCGATTCATGCGTGACATGGATCAGCCTTTCCGCCTTGCGTGAGATCTCGCCGACCGGATACATGCGGCTGGAGTCGCCGTGCCAGCCATCGAGGATGACGGTGATGTCGATATTGACGATATCGCCTTCACGCAACGGCCTTGGGCCAGGAATGCCGTGGCACACGACATGATTGATCGATGTGCATAAAAACTTGGTATAGCCGCGATAGTTGAGTGTAGCGGGAAGAGCGTTGCGCTCCAAAATATACTTAAGCGCGATTTCGTCGAGCCGGTCGGTGGATATGCCAGGCTGTACATATTCGGTGATCATATCCAGTGCTTCGGCGGCGAGCTGGCCAGCGCGGCGCATCCCTGCAAAGGCTTCCGGGCCGTGGATCTTAATCTTGGCCGAAGTGGGCGCGACCGGGCGTTCGATGAAAGTCATGGGCGGTTCCGTCTCGGTTTACGGACTATGCTAGCGTAAATTCTACGCAAGTTTTAAAGCATCAGAAATCAAATAAGTTTGCTAAGTCGTTCTTTGTAGCCTGTCCGGTGAAATTGCCAACCTCGACGCGCTGGAACAAGGCATCGAATTTTACCTTTACGCTTGGCCCGTTCACGCCTCGCAGCGTTCAGTTCACGAGGCCATCTTGATCTTGCTCGCTTCAATTCCTTATACGGACAGCTATGCTTCAACAGCCAGCAACCAAGCGCCCATTTCTCAAGCCCGATCCCTCTTTCGGCGAATTCGTGGCATTGATGGCGCTCATGATGGCGCTGACGGCGCTGTCGGTGGACATTATGCTGCCTGCGCTCTCTCTGATGGGCACCGACTTGGGTCTGGGCGCCGACAATGACCGTCAACTCATCATTACGTTCTACCTTCTTGGATTTGCAGCAGGCCAACCAGTGTTTGGGCCGCTTTCGGACCGTTTCGGGCGCAAACCCCCTTTATACGCAGGTCTGGTTATCTTCGCCGCCGCCTCTGTTATGGCCGCGTTCGCCGAAGGGTCGACGATGATGCTGGCGGCACGCGCGCTTCAGGGCTTCGGAGCGGCCGCGCCGCGAATCATTGCAATCGCCATCGTGCGGGACCGATTTGCAGGCAGGTCGATGGCGCGTGTCATGTCCTTCGTCATGATGGTTTTCATATCCATCCCCATCGTTGCGCCAAGCCTTGGACAGGCTGTCATGCAATTCGCGCCATGGCGCTGGATATTTCTTGCATTGCTTTTGGCGTCAATGTTGACCCTGGTATGGGCATGGCTTCGTTTGCCGGAGACGCACCCTGAAAGCAAGCGTCTGCCTCTTTCGTCCCGGCGGCTGTGGAGCGCGTTGGTCACCATCACGACGACCCGTCAAACCATGGGCTATGCGATCGGCTTTGGTTTCTTTTATGGCGTCCTGATGAGCTATATTGGCAGCGCTGAACAGATTTTCGTCGATATTTACGAGCTGGAAGCGGCCTTTCCGCTGGTTTTCGGCTCGATTGCTTCTTTCATGATTCTTGCCTCCCTGACGAATGCGCGCCTTGTCGAGCGGGCCGGGATGCGACGCGTGTCCCATCTTGCTTTGATAGCGTTCCTTGCGGTCTGCTCGATCATGGCTCTGGCCGGCTATCCGGAAAAGCCGCCTTTGGCCGTCTTTGCCCTTTTCATCGTGGCGACATTCTTCTGTTTCGGCCTGATCGGACCGAATTTCAACGCCCTCGCCATGGAGCCGATGGGGCACATTGCGGGCACGGCTTCCTCTTTCATCGGGTTCTACACAACGGTTGCTGGCACTTTTTTCGGCTATCTGATCGGCCAGTCCTTCGACGACACGATTCGACCGCTCACTATTGGCTTCACGGCCTTAGGGCTCGCGGCACTCGTGACGGTGTTGATGGTCGAACGCGGCAGGCTTGCAAGGCCGCTGAGTGTTGCCGACCGAGCATCCGGGAAATAGAGCGGCCATGGCGTCCACATTTTTGCCTTTCGCCCTTCTTAAATGCGATGATCCGGTAATTTCATAAGGAAGCGGCGCATGAACGAATTGAGCTATCCGGATCTGACAGAGCGGGCGTTCAACGATTTGCGCGCCAAGACAGAAGCTGCGGTCGGCCTTTTTCATCTCGACGAATGCATTTGTAATGTCGATCAGGAGGCTGGCACGATCATATTCTTGCACGATAATGGCGTGCAGGCACGTGCGCCCGTCCAGATCATCGGAACCTATAATTCAAGCGACGGGAGCTGGCTCTGGGGTTGGGATCATCCCTCGGTGCTGGAGCCGCTAAGGTTTCATGCGGAAAAGCTTCACCAATATGGCGAAGCGAACGGCATCGGCGAGTTGATGGAACGCAAACTCCAATGCTCAGAGCAGGATTGCTGGCGCTTTACGGCTCTTGCTTGCCTTTTGAATGAAGCGCAAGGTGCATATCGCGGCCTGGCAGGCACTGCTTACGTTTTTATGACCTACGGGCATGTCACCTTGTCCAAACCCGGCGCCTGATCTGACGTCAGTGAAATCCTCAAGCCCGCCGCGCCGACGCGCTGCGCTGTTGACCTATTGGGGAGTTCGGGTTTAAGAATGCGGTCCTGATAAAACGTATCTTATTTGCGAGCCCTGTACATGGCTATGTCCGGGAGACAGGGGTCGTAACATCCGCCAGCGAGGGTTCGCACGCGGGTGTTTATTGCTTTGGACAAAATTTAACCGCGGCATTGTCTTGTCCCTCTCGGCTTCTCACTTGCGGACATAAGGCAAACACAGGCAAACCGGGATATCGATGTTCGAGACCTTATCCGACCGGCTATCCGGCATTTTCGACAAGCTCACCGGGCGCGGTGCGCTTTCGGATGCTGATGTCGTGGCAGCTATGCGGGAAGTCCGCCGCGCGCTGATCGAGGCCGATGTCGCGCTTGAGGTCGTTCGTTCATTCACAGACCGCGTGCGCGAAAAAGCCGTCGGCCGTGCAGTGGTGAAGTCTGTAACGCCTGGGCAGATGGTCGTCAAGATCGTTAATGACGAGCTTATCGAGACGCTGGGCCGGCAGGCTGAGCCGATCGATTTGAACGCGCCGTCGCCCTTCGCCATCATGATGGTCGGCCTGCAAGGCTCGGGCAAGACGACAACGACGGCCAAGCTTGCTAAGCGCCTTGAGACACGAGAAAAAAAGCGTGTGTTGATGGCCTCGCTCGATACGCGCCGCCCTGCCGCACAGGAGCAGCTCCGCGTCCTCGGTGAGCAGACCGGCATAGCCACTCTGCCCATCGTGGCGGGTCAGACCCCGCCGCAGATCGCGCGCCGGGCGATGGAAGCCGCGCGCCTTGGTGGCTATGACGTCGTTATGCTCGATACTGCCGGACGCCTGCATATTGACGACGCGCTGATGGCCGAGACGGAGGAGATACGCGACACTGCGCATCCCCATGAGACGCTTCTCGTGGTGGACTCGCTGACTGGTCAGGATGCCGTGAACGTTGCGCGAACTTTCAACGAACGAATCGGTGTTTCCGGTATTGTTCTCACCCGCGTCGATGGC
>CAYVJO010000107.1:4463-5732 GCA_964451735.1 uncultured Hyphomicrobiaceae bacterium
GTGATGGGCGCGGCGGCGCTGCGCTCTCGATGCGCGCTGTCACTGGCAAGCCGATCAAGCTGCTTGGCACAGGCGAAAAGATCGACGCGCTGGAGGAATTCCACCCCGAGCGGGTAGCGGGCCGTATTCTCGGCATGGGCGATGTTGTCAGCCTCGTAGAACGCGCGGCCGAGACGATCGATGCAGAGCAGGCACAAAAAGTCGCCCGCAAAATGCAAAAAGGCGAGTTTGACCTGGAGGATCTGGCGGGCCAGCTCAAGCAGATGCAAAAGCTTGGCGGCATGTCGTCGATTCTTGGAATGCTGCCTGGCATAGGGAAGATGAAGAAGCAGCTCGACAGCGCCAATCTCGACGACAGCATGTTTAAACAGCAGATGGCGATCATCTCCTCGATGACCCGCAAAGAACGGCGTCACCCCAAAATTCTGGCTGCCAGCCGCAAGAGGCGCATTGCCGCGGGTTCGGGCACCAGCGTTCAGGACGTCAACAAGCTGCTCAAAATGCACCGTCAGATGGCTGACATGATGAAGCAGGTTTCGCGCGGCAAGGGCGGCTTGGCGAAGATGTTCGGCCTCGGCGGCGGAATGCCGGAGGTAACGCCGGAGATGTTAGAGGCGGCGAAATCCGGCAAGATTCCAGCAGGGATGACTATGCCGCCTGGAATGGGCGGACTGCCAGGCGGTTTTCCAGGCGCTGGGCTTCCAGGACTGCCGGGTGGGCTGCCAAAGGGTTTTCCAGGCGGGATGGGCGGTTTGCCAGGGCTGCCGGCGAAGAAGAAGTAAGGAAATAGACAAGCCTAGACGTTGCTCCTCCGAAGGCGGAGATGACCAAAACAAAAGACTGAAGGAAAAGCACATGCCATTGAAGATCAGACTTGCCCGCGGCGGCGCGAAAAAGCGGCCCTTCTACCGGATCGTCGTTGCCGAGGCGACCGCGCCGCGCGACGGCCGGTTCATCGAGCGCATCGGCAGCTACAATCCGATCCTGCCTAAGGACCATGCCGAGCGCATCGTGCTCGACGAGGATCGCGCCAAGCATTGGCTGTCCGTTGGCGCGCAACCGACCGACCGGGTACTGCGTTTCCTCGACGAGCGCGGTCTTGCCAAGCGCACGGCGCGGGCCAATCCGAAAAAAGCCGAGCCCGGCAAGAAGGCCATCGAACGCGCCGAGGAGAAGCGCAAGAAGGCTGAAGAGGCCGCTGGCGCAGCGGAAGCCTCGGCTTAAGCGTTTCAGGTTGTGCGGATGCCAAAGCGTGACGGTCCGCCGGGC
>CAYVJO010000107.1:5742-8142 GCA_964451735.1 uncultured Hyphomicrobiaceae bacterium
ATGGACAGCAACTACCGCCGGGCGATGATCGGCGCCAAAGCAATATGGTGCTTCTGGGTCGGATCGCAGGCGCTCATGGCGTACGGGGAGAGGTGAAGATCAACAGCTTTACCGCCGCACCTGAAGACATCGCCGTCTATGGGACGCTCACCGACGATGCCCACCGCAGCTTTAATATAGAACGGCTGCGCCTGATCAAGGGTACTGCCGTTTCCGCGCAGCTTGCCGGCATTACCGGGCGCACCGAGGCGGAGGCGCTTAGCGGGGTCGCCCTTTATGTCCCGCGAGACAGGCTGCCCGAGCCGGAAGAAGACGAGTGGTATTACGAGGATCTGATCGGTCTTGACGCAATCTCAGCGGATGGCAGGACCATCGGCTTCGTTGTTGCCGTCCAGAATTTCGGCGCGGGAGATTTGCTTGAAATCCGCCCCTCGGATGGCGGTCCGTCGTGGTTTCTCCCGTTCAGCTTGGCCAGCGTGCCAGTGGTGGATGTGAAAGCCGGTCATGTTGTGATCGATCCGCCGGATATCGTGATCGCTGGAGAGCAAGGACCCGTTGAGCAAGATCCCTGAATATCTGAGAGGCCGATATGTGGACCGCCTGCGTCCTGACGATATTCCCGGAGATGTTTCCCGGCCCACTTGGTATCAGCCTCGCGGGTCAATCCCTTGTACAGGGCTTATGGGGTCTCGAAGCCATCAATATTCGCGATTATGCCGCAGATAGGCATCGTTCGGTTGACGACACTCCCGCTGGAGGCGGTCCGGGAATGGTCATGCGCGCCGATATTCTGGGCGCAGCGATCGACGCAGCGCGCGCGCGCCACCCCGCATTGCCCCTCATCTATCCCAGCCCGCGCGGCGAAAGGTTGACACAGAACAGAGTTCGGAGCCTGAGCGCGGGGGCTGGCGCGATTTTACTTTGCGGACGGTTCGAAGGCGTCGATCAGCGTGTGCTCGACGCACGGCAGGCAGAGGAAATATCGCTTGGCGATTTTGTTCTGTCCGGCGGAGAACTGGCGGCGTTGGCCATCATCGACGCTTGTGTCCGGCTGCTGCCCGGCGTGATGGGCGCGGCTGCTTCGGCTCTTGAGGAAAGTTTCGAGTCAGGGCTATTGGAATATCCTCATTTTACGCGCCCGAGAAAATGGGAGGGACGTGCCATCCCGGATGTGCTCTTGTCCGGCGACCATAAGCGCGTCTCGGCCTGGAGGCACACTGAAGCCCGGCGCATCACGCGCGAGCGTCGGCCCGATCTGTTGCGCTTGCTGGACGATGAGACTGAGGGTTAGGGTCAGACGAAATAGGCATCACGTTGAAGCGAAGCGTCGCAAGCCGTTGATCTTGCGGTTTATGGGCATCGACAATCACGATTTTATGGATTATCTAAACGCCAGTCTTTCATAATACCGGCGCCTGTGAATAGAGCTTTGCGGACGCTGCCGGATTAATGCGGGTTATCGGTCCCGCAATCGGATACCCAACGCAGCGAACTCGGTATGACCGGCAAGCTGGCCAATCAAAGGGCAACAGCCATGAACGTTATTGAGCAATTAGAAAGAGATTACGTCGCCGCGTTGAGGGCAAAACGTGATGTTCCAGATTTCGGTCCTGGCGATACTGTGCGCGTGAACGTAAAGGTTGTCGAAGGCACGCGCGAACGTGTGCAGGCTTATGAGGGTGTTTGCATCGGAAGGGCCGGTCGTGGACTCAATGAAAGCTTCACCGTTCGTAAAATCTCATATGGCGAAGGCGTCGAGCGCGTTTTCCCGGTGCACTCCCCTTTGATCGATTCCATCGAGATCGTCCGGCGCGGCAAGGTCCGCCGGGCCAAGCTTTACTACCTGCGCGGCTTGCGCGGCAAAGCGGCTCGAATCCCTGAGCGAACCGACGTTCGCGCCAAAGCTCAGGCCGCAGAAGAAAAGAAGCGCAATTTCAAGTTTAAAAAGCCGAAAGGCGCCCATGACGACATCAAGCTGATCAAGGGCATCGAGGATGTATACGGCAAGAAGCTCAATGAACTCGGCATCGTCACTTTCGCGCAAATCGCAAATCTGAACGACGACGAAATCGCTTTTCTTGATGACCGTCTGAGCTTGCGCGGCCGCTTCGAGCGCGAGGATTGGGCTGGGCAGGCGCGTGCGCTGATGGCGGAGTCCACGGTTGATGAAGTGCCCGTGACAGAAGAAGCCGCCGAGACGGAAACGACCAAAGACAAGTAGGACGGGATATGGGCAAGACGCTTTATGACAAAATCTGGGACGATCATCTGGTCGATGAACAACCGGACGGAACTTGCCTCATCTATATAGACCGACACCTCGTGCATGAGGTCACTAGTCCGCAGGCGTTCGAGGGCTTGCGTATGACCGGACGCAAGGTGCGCGCGCCGGAAAAAACG
>CAYVJO010000108.1:0-4064 GCA_964451735.1 uncultured Hyphomicrobiaceae bacterium
TCGAGCAGTACATCCTGAACGAGGAGCTGGCCTACCATCGCGCGCCCTCCGGGGGCCGGCTGTTCACCATCGGCATCACCGGGCCAACCATGCTGGTGCACGCCAGCGAGGAGCAGAAGCAAAGGGTAGGCGCCATCGCCAAATCCGCGATCGGCGATCTCGCGGCGCTCGGCGTCAAGCCTTGGGAAGCGCGCGGGAAGCTCGTCGCGCTGTTGCGGGCCGAGGCAATCGATCCAGCCGCGCTCGAAGCGCTCAGAGCCGAGCAAGTCGGCAAGATCGACGCCGCTTCGAGACGCGCGATACAGGCCCTGACCGACGCGGCCATGGTGCTTACACCCGAGCAGCGGCGCGAATTGACCCAGCGCTGGCATGAGCGTGTGTCGCGTTAACCTTGTGCAAACATCTCGGGCATGGCAAAGGCGATATTTAGAATGGACGCTGCCATGCCCAGAATTCTCCTGATCGACGACGACACCCGGCTTGCCTTGATGATCGCGGATTATCTGCGCAGCCAGCGGCTCGACGTAACCCACGCGGCAGACGCAGAAGCTGCACGCGCCGCCTTGCATCGCCACGGTTTCGATCTCCTCGTTCTCGACCTGATGCTGCCCGACGCGGACGGGCTCGATCTGTTCCGCGAGTTGCAATCACAGCCCGGCATGCAAACGCTCCCCGTCATCATGCTGACGGCGCGCGGTGACCCTATGGACAAGGTCGTCGGTCTGGAAATCGGCGCGGAAGACTATATCGCCAAACCTTTCGAGCCGCGTGAGCTTCTGGCGCGCATAAGAGTGGTGCTGCGCCGGGGCCGGAAAACAGCGGCGGACAGTCTGCATTTCGGCCGCCTAGAACTCGATCGGGGCAGCCGCGCAGTCCGGCTGAGCGGTGAGGAGAAAACCCTGACCAGCTATCAGTTCGATCTGCTGGCTGCTATGGCGGAACGCGCGGGCCGGGTGCTGACAAGGGAGCAACTCGCCGATTTGGCGCGCAATGAGCCCCATCCGTACGATCCCTCGCTCGACCGCTCCATCGACGTCCACATTGCGCGCCTGCGCGCCGCGATCGAGGACGACCCCAAACACCCAAGACGCATTCTCACCGTGCGCGGCGTCGGCTATGTGTTCGCCAAGGCGCAAAGCTGATGAGCCGGCTCTATCTACGCATCTATCTGGCGGTTATAGGAAGCTTGTTCGTATTTGCGCTGCTCGCCGGACTGGCCGCCGGTCTGACGCGCGCGTTCGACGACGGTGAGGGCCCGGGTTGGTCCGATATTGTTGCCGAGATTGCCGAAAGACTTTTGCCCTCCAGCCGGGATGCGAAGGGGCTCGCCTCCCAACTGGCATTCTGGAATGAGCGCACCGGATACGCCCTCATGCTGCTTTCCCCCGATGGCAGCGTGATCGCAAGCGCCGGCGCCTTCCCGGCCGGTTTCACTGGCGAAGACGCGGGGGAAGCGCGCGGCGGACACGTCTGGCGCGGCGCGGGCGGGATGCGCGGGTTGACTCTGAAAGATGGGCGCAGGCTGATCGTAGCGCATCCGCAACGGGCTTATGTATGGGGCCGTCATTGGCGCTGGCCGGCCGCGCTTCTTGGGATCGGGCTCGCCGTTGCGATCGCAGCCTATCCCCTGATCCGTTATCTGACCCGCAGGCTGGAGCGCCTCGAAGCGGGCGTCGCCGCATTTGGCGGGGGCGATCTGTCCGCCCGCGCGGTCATCACCGGGCGCGACGAGATCGCAAGGCTGGGCGTGACCTTCAACGCCGCCGCCGACCGGATAGAAGAGTTGCTCAACGCGCATAAAGCGCTGCTCGCAAACGCTTCCCATGAGCTGCGATCTCCTCTTTCGAGGCTACGCATGGCTGTGGAGGGGCTCTCACGCGGCACTGAAGAGGGCGCTGTCAAAAGCGAAATCGTCAAGAATATCGAAGAGCTTGACGCCCTCGTAGACGAGATCCTGCTGGCCAGCCGTCTGCAAGCCGATGCCGCTCATACGCTACGGCAGGAGCAGGTTGATCTGATCGGGGTCCTGGCCGAGGAATGCGCGCATTTTGATGCAAGCCTGATCGTAGAGGGCAGCGCAGTGCCGGATCTGACCGGCGATGCACGGCTGCTGACCCGCCTGTTCCGCAATCTTCTGGAGAATGCGGCGCGCTATTGCCCCGACAAGCCGCCTGTTGTCAAGATCTGCGGCGGAGACGGTTTTGTGACAGTATCCGTCTGCGACCGGGGACCCGGCATCCCTGAAGGTGAGCGCGAAACAATCTTCGAGCCGTTTTACCGGCTCAAGAACCGGCCGGAAAGCGCAGGCGGCGTCGGGCTCGGCCTGGCGCTGGTCCGGCAGATCGCGGCGCGGCACGGCGGAAGCGTCTTATGCTTGCCGCGCCCTGGCGGGGGAACCTGCATGGAAGTGCTTCTGCCTGCCGCAGGCGCTGATTAAGGAGCCGAAGCGCGATCGCGTGTCCGTTGGGATGGACACCTACAAGTCGACGTCATTGAAGAAGGGCTTGTGATTATGAAGATGTCTGGTAATGAGCGGATGTGAACCCCATGACAGGCCAAGCCCTAAAACCTCCGCCTAAAGGGGTGGTTCTGATCGGAGCGGGGCACGCTCACATTCAGCTTTTAGAGCGGTTTGGGGCCAAGCCGTTGGCGGGGGTGCGCCTGACACTGATCACCAGCAATGCGTTTGCTCCCTACTCCGGGATGCTGCCGGGGTTGATTGCCGGCCTTTACAGCTTTGAGGACGCGCATATCGACATGCGCCCGCTGTGCCAATATGCGAATGCGCGCCTCATTCTAAGCACAGCAACAAGTATCGATCTGCGCAACAAGTCGGTTCATTGCGAAAGCCATCCACCCGTCACATACGATCTCGTCTCAATCAATACCGGGTCGGCCCCCAACACCGCTCTGGTTCCGGGAGCGGCGCTTCATGCGATCCCAGTCAAGCCGATCGATCAGTTTCTGAAGCATTTCGAGGGCTTGCGCGCTCGGGTTCTGGCGGCAGGGGGAGACCAGGACATCGCGCTTGTCGGAGGCGGTGCGGGCGGCGTCGAGCTGATGCTGTCGATCGAGGGAAGGCTGCGCCGCGATCTGCGCGAGCAAGGCCATGACGCAGGAAAGCTCCGTCTGACATTGATCACAGCAAGCCAACGCATCTTGCCCGGACATTCCCGGCGGTTCGGCGAAAGGTTCGAAGCGATCCTGGAGCAGCGCGGCGTTGCGGTGGTTACGGGCGAACGGGTGGTCGAGGTTGATAAGGGAGCGGTCCTGCTAGAGCGGAGCGGACGGATTACGGCGGATGAGAGTGTCTGGGTCACGGAAGCGGGCGCGCCTCTTTGGCTTCGAAGCTCTGGCCTTCCTCTCAGCCGGAGCGGGTTTCTCGCGGTCGATAAATGCTTGCGCGTGTTGGGCGAGAGAGATGTATTCGGCGCGGGCGATGCAATCGATTTCGCTCCGCACCCCTTGCCGAAATCGGGCGTCTATGCCGTGCGGGCCGGGCCAGTTCTGGCGGATAATATCGTGCGGCGGCTAGCGGGACGCCCTTTGCAGCCGTTCAAACCACAGCGCCGGGCGATGTATCTCGTCTCGACCGGTGAGCGTTACGCGATCGGCGCGCGCGGTGGCTTCGTCTTTGGCGGTCGTTGGGTCTGGCGGTTGAAAGATTGGATCGACAGGCGATTCATGGCGCGCTTCAAGACGCCGCAACAGTAGGATCGCGCCTCGCGCTTTCCTGCTTGAAATAATGGCAAGAGTCCGGATTATGAAAACGAGGATTTGTCTCCCGCATCGCCGATGCTTAGGAGTGTACCGGAACGATGAAGCCATGACAGGGTCCGATCGATGACGCCGCCCGTTTTCGGAGTGGCCGGATGGAAGAACTCCGGGAAAACGACGCTTCTGGCGCGCCTGATCAAGGAGTTCACACAGCGTGGCTACAAGGTTGCCGCCATAAAACACGCCCATCACGATTTCGACGTCGATCAACCCGGCCGCGATTCTCACCGCTACCGTGAAGCCGGCGCGCGGGAAGTCGCTGTGGTCTCATCGCGACGGCTGGCGAT
>CAYVJO010000108.1:4074-8108 GCA_964451735.1 uncultured Hyphomicrobiaceae bacterium
CGAGGGGGAACCAGGTCTCGAAGAGATCCTTGAACGTCTCAAAGGCTCGCAGCTCATCCTTATAGAGGGCTTTAAAACGAACGGTCATCCGAAAATAGAGGCCCGCCGGAGAGAGGCGCAGAACAACGAAGCTTTGGCGGGCTCCGTCCCTGGCATAGTGGCCATCGCCGCTGATCATCAAACCGATGCGGGTGGCCTTCCGTTCTTTGCTCTGGACGATATTCCCGCAATCGCCGATTTCATTGCACACTACACCAATTTGCCCGCCTTGGGTTGATCGTGTAACCGGAGCACCAGGCCGCACGGCGTCCGGGGCACTAACCTTATGTTTTGACGCAATCTTTCCGCAAAACCGGTGTCCACTTTTGCGGATTACGCTCTAGTTGATTCTTTTATTCCAACATTTGCACACGGAGGTCGAGCGTGTGGGATGCAAATGTTCGAATCGAACCGCTAGCACGCTTCAGGCCCGGATCAGAGCCAAACCGTTATTGCACTAGCGTAAGGGCAATTAAAGGGCGATCATGGTTAGGATCCACGAGCCCGCGATGTAGGGGACCCCGGCTGGCATGCATAAAGCGGCTTGATCGTCGTACCGCCTCTGACGGTCCCGCCGCGAGAAACCTCGGCACGAGCCAGAGATAGGCGACCATGCCGAACAATTCGACGAGCGACTGGAACACGATCACAACAGTCGCAATCTGCCATTGGGGTTCGAGCGCGAGCTTCAATGGCAGGGCAACTGGCTCCTCACCGGCATCCCGCTTGGACTGATGATCGTTGTCATCGCTGCGCTTCTTGGCGTTGCTGGAGGCGAGTTTCCTATTCCGATATTGATCATGGTCTACGGCGCGAGCGCCGCAGATGCGGGGCATAGGGTGGCCGATGGGCACAGGGTCAATCCTTGGCGCTGTCCTTGGCGGCGCCCTTGCCCCATATGCATCTGAACCGGTTCTCAAGTCAATTCTCGGGCTTATCCTCATAGCCGCAGCCTTGAAGGCATTTTACGACCATCGCCACAAAGCTTGACCGCGCCACGCCCAGCTTTCGCGGTTCGCTTTGCATGCCAGCCAGTGCTGTTTCCGGATTTTACAGCTCAGACGCCCGCCGGCCCCAGCTTAGCCGGTACAGATCGAACCGCCGGTCCTTGAAGTTCCGCACAGTCCCAGAGGCGCGGGCGACGCGCAGATCCGCAAGACGCAGATCCGCAAGAGCGATCGTTTCCGTGTTTGGCCCGGTGTCCGCGGCGACGCCGTCCCGCGCAAAGGCGAAATCGCATGGCGTCAGAATACAACTCTGAGCGTAGTGGATATCCATATTCTCCACATTCGGCAGGTTGCCTACGACGCCGGACAAGACTACGTAACATTGGTTCTCTATGGCGCGCGCATGGCAGCAGTAACGCACCCGCAAATAGCCGCGCGGCTCGTCCGTGCAGAAGGGCACGAACAGGATCATCGCGCCTTGGTCGGTCAGATGGCGGGCAAGCTCGGGGAATTCGGCGTCGTAACAGATTAGAACGCCAATCGGGCCGCAATCGGTGTTGATAGCGTTGAGCGCATGGCCGCCCTTCATGTTCCACCAATAAGCCTCGTTTGGCGTCGGATGGATCTTCTCCTGCGAATGCACCGAGCCGTCACGCAGGAATACGAATGCGATATTCTTGAGATCGCCTTGCGAGTCCTTGGTCGGATGCGTGCCGCCGATAATGTTGATGTTATAACTGACCGACAGCTCGCTCATGAACTCCTTGTACCAACCAGTATACTCCGAAAGCCGTTCGACTGACTTTTCCGCCGAAAGCGCCTTGTGCTCAAGCGAGAGCAGCTCCAGCGTGAACAGCTCCGGGAAAACGACGAAATCGGCGCGATAATCGGAGGCGACATCGACGAAATATTCGATCTGCTTGGCGAATTCCTCCTTCTGCTTTATGCCGCGCATCTGGAATTGGACCGTCGCTACGCGAACCGTATCCTGGGTCAGCAGGCTTTGCGCGGAGGATTTCTCAACATGCGTTTCTTCCGCAAGCGGATTGCGCCAAACCCAATGGATGGCATAGCCTAGAGACTCATGATCGTCGGGATCGTAATTTCGAATAATGCCGATTGGCTCGAAACCATTGGAGATATGAAACTGGACCGCGCTGTCACGGGTCTTGCGTTCAATGACGGCTTTCAGATAAGCGTCGGGAGTGCGGAATTGTGTCTTGCGGCGCGCAAAACCTGGCATCCGGCCGCCGAAGACGATGCCTTTCAGCCTCCATTCCTCGCATAGCCGCCGCCTGGCGTTGTACAGCCGCTGCCCAATTCGCAGCCTGCGGTAGCGTTTATCGACGCACACGCCCATACCATAAAGGAAATGGCCGTCGGGATCGTGACGGGAGGCAAGCCCGCCGCCGGTGATTTCGTCCCAGCTATGCGGTTTGAGTGCAGCTTCGCCGTCTATGACGAAGGTCGCCGCGTGGCCGACGATCTCGTCTCCGAGGACGGCGACGAACTGCCCTTCTGGAAAATTGTTGATCTGCGAACGCGCAGCCCGTTCATAGTCCCATGGCGGAGAGTCAAAGCTTTTTTCGCTGAGACTGGCGATGCCGGGAATGTCGGCATGGCGCGCAAGCCGTATGATGAGTTTATCTTTCATTGGACCGGATCATTGTCCATCCCCGCTGATTTGCCAAGCCCGGTGATGGGATGTCCCGAAAGAATCGGCTCACTGTGAACATTCGCCGCCCTCAGCGCTGACCGGGCAACGGCCCAAGCAATGCCATGCGTAGCGCTGCGGATGTCATGATTGCCGGAATATCCGCTGGTGTTACTCGTTTGTCATTTCCTCCAATCCGGTGTTCGCTTAGAGTGTTAAATGTCACAGTAGATCTCGTATGGCGTGCGCTTCCAATGACCCCAGCTCAAATACGTCTTCTTCAGCAAAGCTTTGCAAATTTGCGTGCCGTCAGCGTTGAGGCTGGGCAGGACTTTTACGTCAAGCTGTTCGAATTGGCGCCCCAAACAAAAGTGATTTTCGAGCCGGACGAGGATTTGCACTGGCACAGTTTCATGGCGGTCTTCGAAAAGCTCATCAGTATCGATTTGCGCTCCATGCTGACCGTGCCCATCACATCTTCGGGAAACCGGGAAATTTCGCTGCCCGGCGTTGCAGGACTGGCCGAGATTTATGCCAAGCGCGGTGTCCTGCCAGAGCATCTTGCCCCCGCGCGGGTGGCGCTTTTATGGAGCCTGGAGAACCGTCTTCCAGGCCGGTTCGACGCCGAGACCGCCAAGGCGTGGGGCGAAGCTTTCGACATCATCGCCGGTTCGTTGACGAGCATCATGCGCTCCGAAGCGGTGGACCCTGTCCTGCCTCACAACCGCGCGGGACGGCAAGACATACGCGAATACGCTCTCTCCGACCACTTGTTCCAGAATTAAAACCTGATCCGTTCTAATGGAATGAGAACAGGGCTCTACCTTCTAATAATAGCGCAATCTTTCCGCAAAATCGGTTTCCACTTTTGCGGATCACGCTCTATACTGACGCTTCGGAGGACATCGCCTCAGACCTTGTCACTCCGCTTGACAGTCAACCCGGAAAGCACAGCCTCATTATCCGCCCCTAACCGAGGGCTGGGGCGCACCCCGCACATTCGGACACCGTCTATGACGATCGGGCTTGCCACCGTGGGAACGACCGTTTGGCCCGATGAAAGATCACGGCGAATGCCTCGTGCAATGACCTGAGGGTCGGCGAACACCTCGGCGATATCGTTGATCGGGCCGGCTGGAATGCCACGCGCCTCAAGCGCTGCAAGCAGATCGCCACGCCGCCAGCGCGCGGTCAGCTCCGAGATCGCGTCGCACAGTTCCCCGCGGCGGCGCACCCGGTCCTCATTCTTACGAAACGCCGGATTGGCCCCAAGGTCAGGCACGTCCAGCACGTCGCATAATTTGGCGAATTGCCCATCATTGCCGACAGCGATGATCAGATGGCCATCGGACGCTGGAAACACCTGATAGGGTACGATATTGGGATGGCCATTA
>CAYVJO010000109.1:0-8058 GCA_964451735.1 uncultured Hyphomicrobiaceae bacterium
CGGTTAGACGGGGGGCACTACCGATGGTGACTGGCCTCGTCACTGTCACAGTACTATACCTTTATAACACAGCCTCAACATGAATTTCCAGCATTTCTAAACAAAAACTTGACAGTTGCGAATCTACCGCAACTCACTGAGCTTTCATTAAGGATTCCATGCGTTTGCAGCCTTTCCTTCAGTTCGGACTTGTCAGTTTGAGCTACCGCGGAACTTCGGCATGCCTACTTCTGTCGAAAATGTGAACAGCTTCGGATCAACCTGCTTGTTCGCTTCGAGGCTCGCCAGTTCGATCCGGGTATTGAGCCCCTGAGCGTCGGTGATGATCCATTCCTTCAGCTGTAACTGCGGCCAATCGAAAAACAACCGGATCTGTCCTCCGCCCGGCGCCTGCTTATCCTCTACCGTTAGCACGACGATGTTTTCCCCTACATCGAGGGCGATGACTCGCGCATCCTCTGCCAGGTTCACCCGCTCTTTCAAAAGCAGGCGAAAGGGAGTCGAGTCGAGCGGATAACGATCCGCCGTATTCAAGTCATGATCTTCGATCGCGAGATATTTTCCGTTAGAAATGATTTTCTGTTTGCTCGGGAGCGAATAGTCGAACAAGACCTTGCCTGGACGTTCCAGGAAAAACTTTCCTCTTCGTCTGGTGTCGTTTGCATCGGTTTGAAGGAAATTGCCTTCGAGATTCGTCATCTCGTTGAAATAGGCGTTGATCCTCTCAATAATTGCAATCTGTTCTTGCGCACCAGTAAATTGGCTGGTCTGAGGCGGCGCGAGCCCGAATTGAGCGTCCCACCCCGCATTCGAACCGAGCGGATTTGCGGGTTGTTCGCCCGAGGCTTGCGCGTCAGGCTGAACCTGCCCATCGGCAGGAGGCTCGGACGATGCGGCGTCGGCCGGTGCTGGATCTTGCTGGACAGTACCGGCGCTTGCAGGAGGGCTTTCCTGAACCGGCGTCGATTCAGCTGCCGGAGCGGCGGCGGCAGGCTCAGCGGGTGCTGGTTCAGCCGGAGCAGTCTTTGTGTGTACGGAAACGCCGGAACCGCCGGTCTGCGCATGAAGAGCCGGTGCTGTCAAGCCGGCCAGCGCGTAAAGCAGCGCGGGTAAAAGCGCGAGCCGTAAGGGATGTGTCATCGGATGTGAACTCCGTTCATATCATTGGCTTTTCGAACGCAAGATAAGGTTGAGTGCACATTCGCTTTAAATTCGCACGAAATCTAGACGGCAATGAATTTTTTTACGATCAGATCAAGCCTGATCGCCTGCGAGCACTTCCCTTTTGCCGGTCCGGTTCGGCGCGCTTATTATGCCGTCCGCTTCCATGCGCTCTATGAGGGACGCGGCCCGATTGTAGCCAATGCCCAGACGGCGTTGCAGATAGCTGGTCGTGGGCCGCCTGTCGCGCAAAACAATCTCGACCGCCTGTTGGTATACATCGCCTTCTGATCCCGGCTTCACAGGCGCATCGTCATGATAGCCGTCATCGGCGCCGGGGGTTTCGTCTTCGAGCACGCCATATATATAGTCTGGCTCACCCTGGGCGCGAAGGAAATTGACGATGGTTTCGACTTCGTCATCGGAGACGAACGGCCCATGAGCCCGCATGATGCGCCCGCCCGCCGCCATGGTCAGCATATCCCCCGCACCAAGAAGCTGCTCGGCACCTTGCTCGCCCAGTATTGTGCGGCTGTCGATTTTTGAGGTCACCTGGAAACTAATGCGGCTGGGGAAATTGGCTTTGATGGTGCCAGTGATGACATCGACGCTGGGGCGCTGCGTCGCCATTATCAGATGGATGCCTGCCGCGCGCGCCATTTGCGAAAGGCGCTGCACCGCGAATTCGATATCCTTGCCGGCGACCATCATCAGATCGGCCATTTCGTCGATCACAACGACGATGTAAGGCATCGGCGTCGGGTCGATAGCATCGCGTTCATAAATCGCACTGCCCGTCTGCTCGTCGAAGCCGGTTTGGACCGTGCGGGCGAGAGGCTCGCCAGTCCGCTTTGCGCGCGAAACTTTCTGATTAAAGCCCATGATGTTGCGGACGCCCAATTTGCACATGCGCTCATAGCGGGCGTTCATTTCGTTTACGGTCCATTTGAGCGCCTTGATCGCTTGATGCGGATCGGTGACGACCGGCGTAAGCAAATGCGGAATTCCATCGTAGACGGATAGCTCCAGCATCTTTGGATCGATCATAATGAAACGGCATTCTTCAGGCGGGAGCCGGTAGAGCAGCGACAGGATCATCGTATTGATGGCGACAGACTTGCCGGAACCTGTCGTGCCGGCGATGAGCAGATGCGGCATACGGGCCAGATCGACGACGACCGGATCGCCGCCGATGGTCTTGCCGAGCGCCAATTGCAGGCGCCCCTTACCCTCGGCGAAATCCTTTGCTTCGAGGAGCTGGCGAAGATAGACGACCTCCCGATTTTGGTTCGGTAACTCTATGCCAATCGCATCACGGCCCGGAATGACGGCGACGCGCGCGGATATGGCGCTCATCGAACGGGCGATATCGTCGGCGAGCCCGATTACGCGCGAGGATTTTGTTCCGCGGGCTGGCTCGAATTCATAGAGCGTGATAACGGGGCCAGGGTGAACGCCCGTAATCTGGCCTTTGATCCGGAAGTCTTCCAACACGCTTTGCAGCATTTCCGCACGCCGGCCGAGAGCCGCATCGGATAGGTCCGGATCGTTCTGACGCGGCGGGGCTGGCGAAAGCAGCTTCAAGGGCGGAAGTTCGAAATCGTCCGTGAGCGCTTCGCTAGCCGCGGCATACCGTTTGTCTACTGCGGAGCGCATCGACCTATCGGGCAATACGGGTTGAGGCGGCGCTGGACGATGGCCGCGAATGACCGGCGGCGGCGGTGTATGGAGGCCGCGCGCTTCCTCGGACGGGCTTCGTTCGAAATCGTCACGCTCCTCGAAAGCCTCCTCCTCCCACGCGGCGGTGTCGAAATTCTCGTTTGCGTAAGGCATGGGGCTTTGTTGCGGGGCGGCAGGATGGCGCTGCGGCCGTTCATAGGGCCGGTGCTCCGGCGCGTGGCTGGCAGCATATTGCGCTACGTATGGCTGACGCGGATTCGCGTAAATCGGCGCACGCCCCGCATCAGAGACTGGCGGTTGCTGATGATATGCGGGATACTTGGCTTCAGGCTGGGCCGGATAACGCCGTATCGCGGCGGTATCGTCGAAATAGGGTTCGACACGCCGGTCATCGCCGCGATATGCAGCCGAAGGCGAATGTGTCTGTGGCATCTGCACCACGAGCGGGCGCCGCACGCGCGGTCCGGGAAACGCCGTCTCCCGCTCTTCTGTCTCATAGCCTCCAAAACGGGGATTGAAGGAGCCTTGCGCCGCTCGCGCCGGATGAAAACGTTCCCTGTCTTCAGACTGCCAATAGGGCGGATCATCGCCGCTGCGCACGGCGTCGCGGTCAAGCATGACAGCGACCTGGCGGCCTAGTCCGAATAAGCCGTGCAGCGCTCCCGCTATCCCTACGTTTGCAAGGCTCGCTGCGCGATAGGCTGGGAGCGATTGCCATTGCATGATCATCCCGAGTTCGCGGCGGCCTATGCCACAGGCCCGCACCAGCGCCCACAAGCCAAGAGCTGCCGCTAGCGCGCCGCCTGTCAACGCCGCGACACGGGGGTGAAAAAACCCGCCCATCGTCAGAAAGAAGGTTTTACCAAAATCGCCGATGACGCCGCCAAGACCATGGACCAGCAACCAGCGCTCCGGCTTCGGGGCCATGCTTAGCGCGCATGCGATCAAAATAAGCGACACGGTCCACATCGCGAGGCGATGCCGCGGGTTGGCGATCGGATCTCCCGAGAGAAGCGACAGTCCCCAGGCCGCAGGTGGAAGAAAAAATACGATCGATGCCAGGCCGAGAATCTGAAAGAGCATATCGGCAAGCGATGCGCCCGTTTCGCCTAGAACATTGCTCACAGCGCCGCCTGTCGCGCGGTTGAGGCTGGGATCGCTTATGGACCAGCTCGCCAGGCTCAGCCAGCCGATAGCCGCCATCGCCAGCAATGCGATCCCGATCAGCCGCACAGGCAGGCGATGAATCTCGTTTTCCATGCCGCCGGGTAGAATGCGGCCGGAATCGCTGATACGGTAATCGGACATGAGGTCAACTCAGAAAACTGGCCAGTCGCTTCAGAGCTTGTCTTGTGAGGGCAGGATCATCGATCAATGCCATGCGGACAAAATCCGCACCCGGGTTGCGACCGATCGAATCCGCCTGCGCAAGGTAGGCTCCTGGTAACACTTTGACACCGCATTCTTTCCAAAAGGTTTTCGCTGCCGCTTCTCCACCGCCTAAATGTGTCACTTTAGGCCAAAGAAAGAATGCGCCGTCTGGATCGGTGAACTCCAGCAAGCCGCCAAGCAGCGCCCGCGCCGCCTCGATCTTGGTCACGTAAAGCAAGCGGCTTGCCTCGACGTGGCTCTCGTCGGACCACAGAACCGCCGATGCGTGCTGAACAGGCAGCGGCATTTGCGGCGCAGCGACATTTCGAAAACGGCTGAAGGACGCCAGGAACGCTTCGTCACCTGCTATGAAACCGGATCGCAGGCCCGGCACATTCGACCGCTTGGAAAGCGAATTGAATGTAAGAACATGAGAGAAGCCTTTATCCAGCCCGAAAGCCGTCTCAAGACCGCCTGGCGGCGATGCCCGCACGTAGATCTCCGAATAGCATTCGTCGAGAAAGAGCAAAAAATCGTGCCGCCGCGCCAGACCGATCGCTTTGGCTAGGTAATGCGGCTCGGCCACCGCGCCTTGCGGATTGGAGGGTGATGCCAGATAGAAGGCGGCGGTGCGATTCAGAACGTCGAGAGGGATGTCGTCCAGATTGGGCAGAAAGCCGTTGCCCTCGCTGGCGGTCAGAAAGATCGGCTCCGCGCGAACCGCAAGGGCCGCCGCGAGATAAGCCTGGTAGAAGGGGTTGGGCATCAGCACAGCGGGGCGCGCCAAATCGGCCCTGCGCGCCAAGGCAGGGAAAACGGCGCTGAAAAGCCCCTCGCGCGAGCCGCTCAGGGGCAGGATGTGCCGCGTCGTGTCAATTGCGCCTTTGAGGACCGGATAGCGCTGCTCGATCCAGTTTCCGATAGCAACTGTCAGCTCCGTTGTACCCTGGATCGGTGGATATTTCCCATAACCCGAAAAAGACTCCTGAAGAGCGCCGGCCAGGCAGTCTGGCATTTTATGACGCGGCTCGCCTATGGTCATATCGATTGGCGCAAAGGCAGGTACGATGCCATCGAGCAAGGCTTTCACCTTGGCAAATGGCGATGCGATTAAACGATCGAATGGACTTGGCTGCGGCGCATCGGAACTGTTCTCGATCACTTCGGTCTCCAAATCTCATACGAGAGCCCGATCTGTTCTGATGGACCGGGAACGGGACTCTAACTTTATGTTTTGGCGTAATCTTTTCGCAAAACCGGTGTCCTCATTTGCGGATTACGCTCTAAGAAGGGACCATATGGCCGCATTGCCTCGCCGTCCATACCGCCAATACGCCCGGCTGCATCAGGGAATGCGGCTGTGCAAAGGAAACCGCCGACACGATTCAGCTTTCCGAAAGAGGATTTTGATAGTCTGCCAATGACTGGGAAAGCCCCTTACGGCTCTTGACGTCTTTTTTTGCCTTCGAACGAGGTGAGGCTGATTGGCAATAAGCCGCGCCGCGCCCTTGGCTTGGAATAACGCGGTAGGCGATGAATAGCCCCGAAAATTCCGAACGTCGCCTCTCCCGGCGCATATCTGTTCCGACGGCAGCAGAACGGCGTCAGGAGCCTGAAACCCGTCATGAGTCAGAAACCGATAGAGTGCGCAGGCGCTACGCTCATTCACTCGTGGAAGAACCGGAGGTCATCGGTTTTATATTAGACTCGGTGCCCGATGTCGTGATCACTTGCAGCCAAGACCTTCTGATAAAAACGGTCAACAGCTCCTGTCAGGAGCTGCTTGGATATCGGCAAGAAGAACTGGTCGGGTCCCGATTGATCGAGTTGATTTCGGGACTTTCGGAGCGTGAGCGCGCTTTTGCGCAAGATATTTTCGTGCTGAACGATATTGCGCTACGCAAGTCCGACGGCGCGACTATCGAGGTAGAGCTGCGCGGCCGCCGGACATGTTTTTACGACCAGCCGATGCTCGTCATCATCATTCATGACATCAGCGAACGCAAAGCTGCTGAAAGAATGAAAGACAAGGTTTACCGCCAACTCCACGAGTCCCGGCGGCTGGAAGCTATAGGCGCCCTTGCAAGCGGCATTGCGCATGAACTCAATACGCCAATTCAGTTCATAGGCGATAATGTTACGTTTATCGGCCTGTCACTCGACAAGATTTATAGATCTTATAAAAATTACGATGCACTCAAGACAGAGTGTGAGCGTCAAAATATTTTGCATAGTCATGTCGAATTGATAAATTCATACAATGAAGGCATCGATCTCGGCTTTCTTAGCAAGGAAATATACGCTGCGATGCAGGAAACGATGGATGGCATCAAACAGGTGCGGGACATCGTGCTCTTGATGAAGGAATTCGCGCATCCTGGAACGGGCGCTCCCGAAGCAACCGACATCAACCTCGTCATAAACGGCGCGCTGACAATCTGCCGGAGCCGGACAAAAAACATCGTCTCCGTGGACACTGATCTTGCGCCGTCGGCTCCGCTGATCATGTGCCGGAAAGGTCAGATCCAGCAGGTTCTGATGAATCTGATCATCAATGCGGTCGAGGCGATGGAGGAAAAAGACATGAAGACAGGACGTGTCCAAATTACAACCAAAATGGGGGAGGCTGTCCTGCGAATCGAGATCTGCGACACGGGGCCAGGCATTCCGTATGAGCTGCGTGACAAGATTTTCGATCCCTTCTTTACGACCAAGAGAGTTGGCAAGGGGACCGGTCAGGGATTGGCCCTGTCCAAGGATATTGTCGTAAAACAGCATGGCGGACGCTTGTTCCTGGACAACAGGCTGGGCTTTTCGACCAGTTTCGTCATAGAGCTGCCAGTGGAGCCCGTCCAGATCTCTGCGTCCGAGGAGCGAGCCGGCCATGCGCCGTCCCGATGAGAAAGTCCTGCTGGTGGATGACGAACCGCGCGTCATGGCCGGATTGCGGCGGCGTCTATCGGACCGGTTTCATATTCTGACCGCGGAAAGTGCCACAGAGGCAATAGACTATCTGAGCCGCGAAGAAAGAATAGGCGCAATCGTCGCGGATATGCGCATGCCGGAACGCGACGGTCTCGACATGCTGATTGAAGTCGCAGCCCGCTGGCCGAACATCCGGCGATTGATGCTCACAGGCAATACCGACCAGGACACCGCGGCGGCAGCCGTCAATCGGGGCCGCGTCTTCCGGTTTTTCCGCAAGCCGTGCGACGCCGATGAACTCGCGACGGCGCTTACGGAGGCCCTCGACGAGTTCCGCTTCGTCACCTCGACGACGTCGGAGCGAGAGTTCCTCGAAATCAAGGCTCATGCCGGGGAGCAGGCGCGCAAGACCTTTCTATCCATGATGGGGCACGAGCTTTTGACGCCGCTCAACCATGTGCTCGGTTTTTCCTCTATGCTGGAGATGAAGCTTCGGGAAACGGAAGAGAGCGAGGCCCTGCAATATCTGATTTACATCAAGGAAAGTGGCGAGTCGTTGCTGCGCATGGTGCATCGCATTCTCGAAATCGTGCGCATGACATCCGAAAAGCCCGGCCAGGCGAGGCAACTTATCGAAGTCAACGCTGTGATAGCCGAGGAACTGAACAAAATCCGCCCCAAAGCGCAAGCGCGCGATATCAGCTTGAGCTTTCAGCTGCCGCCGGAGCCGATCGTTACAGTCGCCAACGAGTATGAATTGCGGCTTACGCTAAGCGAGTTGATCGACAACGCCGTCAAATTCAATCGACCTAGTGGCCATGTCGGGATTGCTCTGAGCTGTAAGCAGGAGGATCTGACGATCCGCATCGCGGATACGGGCATAGGGATGACGGGAGAGGCGATCGAGCACGCGCTGGGGCT
>CAYVJO010000110.1:0-8035 GCA_964451735.1 uncultured Hyphomicrobiaceae bacterium
CGTGCTGGGGACCTTCGCTCTCCAGGCGCTCTAGCTCGTCCGGTGGGGAGCCCATGAGGAATGTGCCAGCGAGAATCTGTATCATCTGCAGGGGCAGCACGCGATCGGCGAGGGATTCTTCATAGCACTGGTTTCGAGTCCTTTGTCTTTTAAGCACCAATTTGAGAGAACGAGGTTCATCCTCTTGCTGTGTAGCAGGTTGGTTATAGAGACTGCTGAGCTGTTGTTCATTCCATGCATCAATGCTTTGGGTCGATTCAGCAACCGGGTCAGCCTTAGCGCTCTGGACAATTTGCAGAGCAGTGGTTCGTAACCAAGCATCAACATTGGCAATGCCTTGGCCCTCACGCTCAATGGAATCTAACCCCTGGAGCGTAGCTTGATTGATGATGTCTAGAGGTTCTATGCTGCGAACACTGTATTGCTGAATAATGCGTTCTAAATAGGTCATCAACGAACTTCCAATGGGATTCTCCGGCGCTTGAAGGCGGCCAATGGTGTCCAAAAAGTTTTGTTTTAGAGAATCTTGTGAAACCATTGCTTGCTACCTAGAATCACTATTCATTTTCGAGGCGCTGACGCGCCAGGGGAAGCAGCCACTTTTTTCTTTTCTGAGAGCAAAAGTGCAAAAGGGTAAAGGGCAAGGGCTAGCGGGTGGGCCGCTGAAGAGCCCTGGGGGCCGAACACACCACCCGAAAACCGACGCTGATGTAGTCGTCGCCGGGCCCGCTGAAGAAGCGGCACGCGGAGCGGCAACTCCCCGGACCGTAGTCCCAAGAGCCGCCGCGATATACGCGAGAAGCCTCGTCATCGCCAGATAGAAAAGCACTTCCGTCTGTCGGAGCGCCCTCATAATTGTCATGCCAGTGGTCTTGGCACCACTCAAATACGTTGCCATGCATGTCGCTGAGGCCAAAGGCATTTGCTACTTCAAAATGGTCTACAGGGGTGGTTTCTTCGCGATTTTCACCTTCAGGCCCTTCTGCATAAGTAGTCCCTCCCTCATAGCTTGCCAGTTCTGAACTAATGGTTTCACCAAAATGAAAGGGAGTAGTCGTTCCTGCTCGACAGGCATATTCCCACTCGGATTCTGAGGGCAGGCGGTACTCTCGGCCAGTGTAAGCTGACAGCCGAGCGCAAAACTCAGTCGCATCGAACCACGAAACCTGCTCGACAGGGCGATTATCACCTTTGAAGTTGGATGGGTCTGGGTTTAGCTCTCGCTCGACCTGAGGCAATGCAGCAACTACCCTCCACTGAGCCTGAGTAATGGGATAGCGGCCCATAAAGAAGGCTTCAACTGTGACTTCATGTTGGGGGGATTCGTCGTCATAGCGTTCAGGCTCATCCTCAGGAGAACCCATCAAAAAGGTGCCTGCGGGGATGGCGACCATTTCGAGGGTAATGTCCCCTAACAGGGGTTCAATGAAGCGGTAGGCCCGTTGTTGCTGGCGGAGAATTTCCCATTCTGCGGCTTGTCTTTGTCGTTTACGGGAGCGCTGCTGCTGATCTGTACGGCGCTGCAAGGTAGCAACGGTGAATTCAAAAGGTTCTAAGCTCTGCGCTGTCTCAGGGCTCTGCTGTAGCTCAACCGTAATGACGGTGAAATCGATGGGTTGGAGGGGTGGGGGAAAAGGCTGTTCTGAGTCTGTATCTGCTTCATCAATGAACCTGGCATCAATGAACTCGAACTCTTCAAACTCAGGGAAGGTAGGCGAGGGTGGTTCCTTCGTTTCAGTCGTTGGCAGAGACTCGTAGCGATCTCTCACTTCCTGTACAAACTCTGCATATTCCATCCCCCGATATTGCAGCACCTCTGCGGCAATGGTCGCGATGGGTTTTAGCTCTTCTGCCTCGGTCGTCTCTGCATGCATCAGGCGACGTAGCTCAAGAATAAAGTCGTATAGAGACGTGTTGAAGTTGTCCTGAATGTAGCGAGATAGAACCTCAGTGGTATCTCGCACAGGGGCCTCGGCTAGCAACTCTGCGCGCACATCGGGGTCAGCAAACTCATACTGCACGTCGTCTGGGTTAGTGCCTAGTTCCGGCCCTTGCTGAGGCCGCAATATCCCTCCTAGTAAGACCTCTGCCACATGCACTTGCTCTGACTGAGGCACAAGCGTCTCTTGCACAATCCGAATAATCGGCAGAGTGATCGCGGGCGATGCCGCCAGAAGGCTTGCCAGTCGTCGCGAAACCGGTGAGGTATACCCTCTAAAGGCTTGGGCCTTAAAGGCCGCAGAGGTGGTGTCAGGGGCTTTCTGCTGTCGTCGTCGCTGGGCGGCCACTGTCATTTGTTGGGCCTTGGGGCTCAAAATGACCCCAGGAGTCTGGCGAGTGCCCTGGGCTGTCAGCATTTGTGCCCAGCTCTCAACCCGGTCGGCCTCCAATGTCATGACCGGCATCTTAATGTCCACCTGCTTTTCAGCCCTTGTTTTGCGGTAGTACGCGGCATCAGCCAGTACAACATCCAGGGCATGGTTGGTACTACCTTTAGTATTACCTCTGAAGTTCACCACGGTTCCCTGGCGCAGGTTGGTACGAGGCCAGAGCCATTCCGGCATCATCTGCACGATAGCCATGGGGCTGCTGCTTGACCAGAGCTTGAAGGTTGATAGTAATTCTGGGTCTCGCCAAATACTGTCGACGCAATCACTCACAACTAGCACCACACGGCGACCAGTGGGATCAATCAAACTGTCGGGCTGGCGCAAGTCCTGAGTGTTGAACCTAGCAAATGGGGTCGCACGCAAGCAAATCTGGGTCTGGGTTTGGGCCTCTGCATTTGCCGCTGATGGTTGAGTAGGAGATCTCTGATCCCTAGATCGGGTTGAGCGCTTAATCGGAACCTGCTTGGCAATCAATCCCCACATCCGCACGTCACGGAAGAAGCCATAGTGCTTAAAAAAGCGCTCTAGCTCTTCAATCGTGCGCCTCCACACCAGCATGGAGGGGCTTTCATCGACTACCAGAGCCAGTTCTAGCCAGGTTTCAGTTTGGGGCTTTGTAACGGGCCACCACACTTTCTCTTCAGCAATTTTTCGCACCGTTGCCGGTTCATCTAGGGTTGAGCCCTGACCCATAGGCCACTGTTGCATCAACGGACGTAACGCCCTCGCCAACGGTAGGGGATCACGCAGCGCTGGCGCGGTGGGTATCCGCAGGTTTCTAGACTCTGTCTTAGAATCCGACGGGGCATTACGGGAAAATAATCCCCCGGCAGACTCAGATCGTCGTCGAGGCGGCTCTACCGGCAGCGGTGCAGGTGGTTCTGACAGCTCCCCAGAAGCTGTCTGCAGGCTGCCTTTAGGTTTGGGGGCGACAGGTGGCGTTGACTCCGGCAGTTGCTGCGGTTGCTCAACCCCAAACTGATGTTGGATCAGGGCCAGCCAACACATATCAGCAATTTCGTGAGGGGTGAGGTCAAAGTCCTCACCCCCTAAGATCTCCAGCCACCGGTCAAGCCTCGACAACGTCATAGACCGCTACTCAGGAGAGTCTTCAGTTTGATCTACACTGCCGCCAGTGCCGCCGACGGGGTTAAACAGTAGTTTTTTCAGGGTAGATTTATCTAAATTTTGAGACGCTGACGCGGGCTGTTTGGCCAGTAGATAAATTAAATTGAGCAGTTGATCGGTCGGTAAAGTGGCAAATTCATCCCTTTCTTGAATTGATACAAACTCTTGGATCACATGGTTAAACTGTTTGACATTGTCAGCCCCCAGATGAGCCTCAACAATAGCTCTAAGGGCTGGTTCGGAGGGGTCTGGCATATTGACCCGCAAACAACGCCGATAAAATGCGGGGGGAAAGTCGCGCTCACCATTACTGGTCATAACGATGATGGGGAACTGCCGACAGCGAACCACGCCTTTGCGAATATCTACGCTTATGCCATCATCGGTCTCAACCTGCTGTAGCTCTGTACCGGCTTTGTAGAGCCGCTGAAGCTCTGGAATGGGGAACTCTCCCTCTTCAAAAAGATTCAGCAGTTCGTTAGGGAGGTTGATATCACTCTTGTCGATTTCATCGATTAATAGAACCCTGGGGTATTTTGATGGCAAAAAAGCCGTCCCCACCGGCCCCAAACGAATGTATTGACCAATCTTTTGAAAATCAGCCGCTACCTGCTGAACCTCATCCACCCCTTTTAGCTTGAGGATCTGCTCGGTCAGTTGAGCATCTTGCAGGCGGGCGATCGCATCGTATTCATATAGGCCGCCTTGCAGCACCGAGCGGGTAGTAATAGGCCATAGGAGAACTGGACCGAGATTGAGTTCACGGGCGATGGCATAGGCCAGAGAGGTTTTTCCAGAACCCGGTCGCCCGGTAATCATCAGGGGACGTCGTAGGTAGAGTGCCGCGTTTACAGCTTCAATCACCTCTTGGTAAGGATTTTTAGCTTTTGCCGACGATGCTGACGACTTATCTACCTCCGGTACGGCTATACGCAGCCGAAATTTTTCACCTCGGCGAATGTCCCGAGTCTTTTTAGCGGCTATTTCCCTGAGCTCCACCCAATGCGTTTCGTTGGCAGCTTCGTCCCATTCATCTTGCTGATCGGCGTCTACAAACTGCCGCCAGTCGGGTGGGTCTACCGAGAGCAGCTGCTTCAGCTTTGCTTCGGCAGAGGGTTGACTCCCTTGAAAAATCTTCCAGTCAGCCATGGCTCAAAGTCCTAATGGATCAGGTATCGGCAGCCGATCGGGATTATCGAGCAGGCAAGCAATATGATCACCCAAGCAGCGGCCATGCCGTTCATCATCTTCATCTAGCCAGATCTGCTGGCGTACCGCTTTTAGCTTTGCAGCCAGGCTAGTGGGGTGTTGGAAGCAATCCATATCAAAGTAAGGCGTCAGGGCTTGAGGTAAGTCAACTGGCTGTGCCGGGCTTGAGTCAGAGTCTACAACGTCTGGGCTACGAGACCAGACGGCGACCGGAATATCGCCAAAGAGCACGGCCTCAAACAGACCTTTCTGATCTGCTTCAGTCGCTGGCAAACCACAACATAACTTTAGCCCTAGTTTCGACTTGAGCCTTCGCTGTAGCTCCTGCCATGATGAGTATTGGTCTAAGTTAGCCGGTACTTCTATACGGCGGTGTAAAGCATCTCCCCCCTCTGGGGATTGCAGCACCGCCTGGAGGTTATCCCAGGTGTCAAACAGTCGGTTTTGAAGTTCATCATTGGTGACGCGATCGCAAAATCGGACGATGACTCCATAATCTAGGCCAAGAGGCATTGCCTGAGATGCCCTAGTCCACTGGTCAACCGCTTCTCCTATATATTCGACCGGTAAGAAGAGCTCAAGCGTTAGCTGATACTTGCGATAGCCCATCTCTTGCTTCACCTGATGGGCCAGTTGACTGATGGCTACATCCAAAAAATCATTGACTCGCTTGGGTAGCTGATTCCAAGTGCAGACTATGCCCAGCTTATCTTGTGCCTCAGGTAAAGAAAGGCAAAGCGGTGGTTTATCCGACACCTTAGGAGGGTCTAGGTCAGAAATTTGATCAAAATAAAGCCAACCTTCAACCTGATACTGTAGGGGATGACCTTCTTTTTGCTTTGCACATCGTCGAACCGTAATCATGAGGGACGTCTCAAGGGTGCCTCGGTTGCCCCGATGCCTCACTCTTTCGGGTTCAGGGTGCATAGGCAGTGCAACATCCAATTCTGCTTGCTGTACCCAATTGACTAAGATGGGTTTCGCCGCTACACCGGCAGGTAGCTGATCACGCAATTCACGGGCAAAGATTAACAGCGTAGGCTGCTTATCTTTAGCCAAGGTAAACTTTCCAAGCGCCAGCTTCAAAAACCCATAGAAGCGTATCGTTAGACTAAATTCTTCATTTTGGAAATCAGTAAGGTCTTTGTCCGAAGCATCGTCTGCGGCTCCTGGCGGTAAGGCTGAAAGCCCGGCTGAAAGAAACACATTTGAAGGAATTGTCGCCAACGGTAAGTCAGCCAAGCCAAAAATGGTGTCGCCTTTCAGCCTACTGATGAACCCCTCACAGGCATTTTTCAGTAAGTCTTGACTGTGAGCATCACAAAACGCCCGGAGTAGATCGCTACCTGGTTTACGACGATGGGCACCTCTGATTAGATCAACAACCTTTCCTTCAGATTCGGCCCATTCAATCAAATTATCAATCCGCACAGTGTGGTTGGCTCCCTCGGCTACCGCTTGCAAAGACTTATCAAAGGTAACCCTCACCATGGTTTTTAGCTCATCTCCAGTGGGGTAAGCTCTCAACAGAGCCTGCTCCAACTGTTCAAATTGTTCTCCAGTCAACTGCATGATTCAGGCGAATTGGCGGGCAAATTCAGGGTTCTTCAATCTCTCTACAAGGGCTAAGGTCAATTTTCCGGCGGTGTAATCAACCCAACTGCTAGCGTATAGGCAATCAGCAGCAAGGAGCCGTATAAGCGCTGGTACAACGGCCAAAAGTCAAACGGCCCCCCGAGGGCTGCTACCCAAATGGCAAAGGCAACCGCTGCGATCGCAATTTGGGTTTTGGCCGGTGGCTTACGCCCCTCTTGGGTCTGCTTCCAGGTCCACAGAGCGGTCATAACAATGCCAAAGGCGTAAGCAATCCATAGCACCGTTGCCTGAGGAAAGTCATCTCCACCGCTGGCAACCATGCTTGAGACTACCGTCCATGCGGCAACCACATCCGCTGGGATGTACTTAATGACCTTATCGAAGTAGGTATCGACCTGAGCATTACCCCCATGAGCACTCTCTAATCTGCGCGTAACGATGCGGCGGCCCATATTCGTCGTCCAACCCCGTTCGATGACTTATTCTTCCAAATATTGACGCAAAATTGGCTCAATATCTTGGTATATCGCCTTAAACAGAATTCCTTCACATTTAACGCCAAAGGTAGCCGGTACTTGAGCATGGTGCACGGCTACCAGATCCCAACTGTCGTTAAAGCAGGGTGACCCGCTAGAGCCCACTGACGTGTCGCTCACGTACTGAATCAACCCATCGCGCTCATAAACCCCCGTGATGCCGTTGTTACTGAAAGTCACTCGTAGGGTTTGCCCCTCGGGATGCTGCAGGATATGGATATTCATGTCACGGTCGGGCAAACGGCTAGGACGCAACATAATCGGCTGCAGCCCCTGTGCGTTCAGAATTTGGCCTTCAACCTCGAGCAGCGCATAATCGAGACCCTCTTCAACGGTTTTGAATTTAAGGAGTGGCTCAGGCGCTAATGCAAACGTCTGCCCAGCAGCCCCCTGTCCCGTCTCTTCGGTTAAATACCCAAATCGCAGAGTAATTTGACTCAGCAGCGCGTAGGGATCTGCATCATCGTCGGGCGCGATCACATGGTAATTCGTTAGCACCAGGTTCTTGGCAATTAGAAAGCCAGTACCAATGGCTGCCTGGTTAGGCAACTCGATACGACAGACCGCCGCCGCTGGTCGACTGGCTCGTTGAATAAAGGCCATATCGTAGGAGGCAACGTCTCGCTGCGGCCGCAGTAACCCCTCCAGTTCGCGCTCATCAGTTGGTCCACGCCAGTCAAAGGACGGCCCTTGCTTGGGCGCGCTTACCCCAGACAATGGTTGTGGTGTCTCTGCGGCTAGAGAGCTAATGAAGGCCTGTAATGTTGAATTCCCAGGATTTTGCTGCTGCGCAGCAGCAACCAAGTCAGATAGTCGTCCCTGGGCTTCAGCCCATTCGATGAGTTGATCAACCCGCTCAGTATGGTTGGCTCCTTCAGCGACCGATTGCAGAGGCTTGCTAAAAGTGATCCGAACCATTCGAGTGAGCTTCTCCCTGGTTGGAAAGGCACTGATCAAGGCCTGCTCTAACTTCTCAAATTGCTCCCCGGTAAGTTGTGTCAATGCAGGAAATTGAACATTAGCCACCTGTGGTTCTGCACTGCCCATGGATTTAGGATTTGCCCCAGACTGCACAGCACTATGCTCTCCCCCAGAATCCTGCTCTTCCGTGAGCCCTGTGACCAGTCTCAAGATTTCTTGGACAGCCACTAGCCCTGGTCCGGTTGGACATTCTGC
>CAYVJO010000111.1:0-7959 GCA_964451735.1 uncultured Hyphomicrobiaceae bacterium
TTCTCCTCCAGGCCGAGACGGCGCTTTTCCTCCTCCATATAGGGCATGAGATAAGCGACGGCTTTTTTCATCACCCTGGCGGATTTCACCACTTGCGGCAGAAACATCTTGCCGGCCCCGAACAGGTCGCCGACCACATTCATGCCATCCATAAGCGGGCCTTCAATGACATGCAAAGGCCGGTCGAAGAGCTGGCGTGCCTTCTCTGTGTCCTCTTCGATGAAATCCGCGATGCCATGAACGAGCGAATGCGTCAGCCGCTCTGCGACGGGCTTTTCCCGCCAGCTCAGATCTGCGCCCGCGCCTTTCTTGCCACCGGTCTTGAATCGCTCGGCGGCCTCCAATAGACGGTCGGTAGCATCGTCCCGGCGATTGAGTATCACATCCTCGACCAATTCTCGCAGCTCCGGCTCGATCTCGTCATAGACCGCAAGCTGGCCCGGATTGACGATCCCCATATCCATGCCGGCTTGGAGCGCGTGATAGAGGAACACAGAGTGCATCGCCTGCCGGACGGACTCGTTGCCCCGGAAAGAGAAGGAGAGGTTCGACACGCCCCCCGACACATGGGCGTAAGGAAGCTCAGCCCTTATGAGGCGCACCGCCTCGATAAATTCGACGCCATAGTTATTGTGCTCCTCGATGCCGGTGGCGACCGCGAAGATATTCGGATCGAAAATGATGTCTTCCGGCGGGAAACCCACACGCTCAGTCAATATGTCGTAAGCGCGTTTGCAGATCTCGAACTTCCGGGCGGCGGTGTCGGCTTGTCCCTGTTCGTCGAACGCCATCACGACAACAGCCGCGCCGTAGCGCAGGATCTTTTTCGCCTGTTCGATGAAAGGCTCTTCGCCTTCCTTCAGGCTGATGGAGTTGACAATCGCTTTGCCCTGGACGCAGCGCAACCCCGCCTCGATCACATGCCATTTGGACGAGTCGATCATGACTGGTACACGAGCGATATCAGGCTCGGCTGCGATCAGATTTAGGAATGTGACCATTGCCTTCTCGCTGTCGAGCAGGCCCTCGTCCATATTTATATCGATGATGTTGGCGCCGTTATCCACCTGCTCGCGCGCAACCGTAAGGGCGGTATCGTAATCTCCCGCTTCGATCAGCCTGCGGAATTTTGTGGACCCTGTGACGTTGGTACGCTCACCGATATTGATGAAACGGCTGCCCTTATTCGCTAAATCCACTTTTGCCACTCACTCTTGTTATTGCCGCAAGGCCATCTCATGCAGGCGATGCTTTGCCACTAGACTTTTTCGGCTGAACGGGGTGTTTGGTGTTAACGCCGTTTTCAGCTACGTCCTGGGCAAAAAGCTCATCCAGTTCCTGGGACTGTTTGAGCGCCTGAATACGGATTTTCTCGTCATCTGTATAATGTTTGTAGTCGTCGTAAAGTCGGCGCTCGTCGCTTTCCTTGAACATCTCGATGATCCACTTCGCACGGGCATCCGGCGTGCCCAGGCCTTTCAGCAGATCCTTCGTCAACTCAAGCGACGCTAGAAAAGTTTCACGCTCCACATCATCGATACCCAGATCCATCATGCGATGAACATGCTGGCGGTTCCGGGCCCTGGCGTAGATCGGCACGTGTGGAAAATGAGTGCGCACGATCTGCGCCGTTCGCAGCGAAGTCTCGACATCGTCTATAGCAAGCACAAAGGCTCGCGCATCTTTCGTTCTTGCAGCCTCCAAAATGCCCAGACGGCTTGCATCTCCATAATAAATCTTGTTGCCGAATTGATTAACGAAGTTGACTTGCTCAGCGTTGATGTCAAGCGCTGTAAATGGGATTTTCGTAGCTCGCAGAATACGGGCAACGATTTGCCCAAAACGGCCGAAACCTGCAATGACGACATGAGATTCGGCTTTGGGAAGTATGTCGAATTGTGGGTCTTCAGGCTTTGAGAAACGATTGGTTATGAAATCGTCGGCCAACAAAAGCAGCGGCGTTAGCGCCATCGATATGGTGATCGCAACCGCGATACCGCCTGCGAGAGTTTGATTGATCACGTTTCCCGACGCGGCAGCAAGCAGCACGAAGCCGAATTCGCCCCCCTGCGACAGTACGAGTGCCAAGCGGCGTGAGTATCTGCTGTTCAAATCCTGCCAGCGTCCGACACCGTATAGTATCCCGGCCTTAATGAGGGTGATAATGGCGACGGCATAAGCGATGCCCCCCGGGTCGGTCACAAGCATTTCGATATTGAGCGACATACCGACGGTGATGAAGAACAAGCCGAGCAGAAGACCCTCGAACGGCGCGATATCCGCCTCGATCTGATGCCGAAACTGGGAGTCGGAAAGCAAGATGCCCGCCATGAATGCTCCAAGCGTGGCGGATAATCCAATGAAATCCATGATATAGACAACTGCTATGATGGTCAGCAAGGCAGCCGCAGTCATTGCCTCGCGCACGCCCGTGGAGGCGATAATCCTATACATAGGGTTCAAGAGAAAACGGCCAGCGAGCAGAACGGCGGCAATCCCGGCAGCGCCTTGCGCAACGGCAAGCGGGGAAAAGGCGACATCGGAGCTGATCGCCAGGAAGGGCACCATCGCAATCATGGGAATAGCGGCAATATCCTGGAATAGCAGAATAGAAAAAGATAAACGGCCATGCCGGGAGTTCAATTCGCCTTTTTCATCGAGGATTTGCAGAACGAGTGGTGTCGAGCACAGGGACAATGCCAACCCGACGATAAGCGAAGGGCCAAAATCGAGTTCCCCATAAAGCGCAATAAGCGCAAATGCTATAGAAGTCACCCCAACTTGCACGCCGCCCGCGCCGAAGACCGAACTTCTCATTGCCCACAATCGGCGCGGCCGCAATTCCAGGCCGATCAGGAACAGGAACATCGCGATCCCGAGTTCGGCCGTATGCCGTAAATCCTCCGGATCGCCGAGCATACTGCCGACGCCGCTTATGCTGATCACAATTCCGGCGAAGAGATAACCGAGAACGGAGCCGACGCGGCAAAGGCGGCCAAGAGGCGCCGCGACGGTTGCAGCCCCAAGGAACACAATGAATTGCAAGAGAAAGCCGTCCATGGCTACTCCAAATCGACGCGGTTGCGCGTTTCAGGAAACAGTTTGCTAGACAGGTCCATTCTTCGGACATTATGAGAAGCCAGTTTAATCTATAGCGTATTCCCAGTTCATGAAAGCGGCCTAGATACCAGAGGGGGTACGGCCCGATTGTTAATGACAAAAGGCGATCCTTATGACCTTCAAGATGACGACTTATCGCTATCGTGCATGGGTATGCTTGGTCATGAGTGGGGCCATGCCATGCGCGTTTGCCGCGACGGCTACGGCATCATTCGGACACACGGTATGCGTTCGTTGTAGCGGGCCTGAAGCCGTTTATTCCTGTGATACGGGGGATGACCTGAGAGCGCCAGAGCGCTCGGCAGGTTTATTTTGCGCATCGCGGATAGCACGTGATTATGGACATGAGAGTTGTGCGACTCAACGCGGCAGCGCAGATTGCGGCGGGCAACGCGTTCGTTATGACTATCCAGAACACAGCGATCCAGCTATAAAAACAAACAAAGAAAGCGATTCTTCCGAGTCAAATAGTGACATCGCTTTTAGAAAGCGTGAGCCCGAGACATTGAGAGAGCTTGCGACAGATACGATCGAAACCTCGAAAAACACAATAAAAAAAACCGGGGAAAATATTGGCGAGGCGGGAAAAGCTACTCGCGATGCTATAAAAGATGCGGGTGAAGCCATTGGGACTGCAACCCAAAAGACATTAAGATGTCTCGGCTCCGCCTTAAACGACTGTTAAGCGCAGTTTAAAGCCTGGAAATGCGCAGCGTCGTTTCGACAGAAGAGGATTTCAGTCATATTCGTTTGGAACAGCCGGGCAGCCGACTGTAGCGACTTTTGCTTCACATCGGCGAGCCGCTTCGCAGATCGTTTGGCCTTTCTGCTTCTCCTAGGCGCATTGGCGCTGCTGGGAGGCTGCAGCACGTCAATCCGAAACAGCCCGATCAATGCCGCTCTGGCAGAACCGGCGCTCGCGACACAAGCGCTTGTCGCCCCTGCAGGCTCCGAGTTCGACGACACCGCGGTCGGGCTGAGCTTTTCGGGCGGCGGCACCCGTGCGTCGGCATTTGCCTTCGGCGTTTTGCGTGAGCTGTCAAGAACGCGGGTCCAAAGCCAGGGCAATAGCTCCGCGCTTATCGATCAGGTCGATTTCGTCTCCAGCGTCTCCGGCGGGTCGGTGACAGCCGCCTATTTCGCGCTCAAAGGGAAGGCGATGCTGGACAGTTTCGAGGAGCGTTTCCTTGCTCAGGACGTCGAGGCCGCACTGCGAACCTCCGTCTCGGTTCCGAACATCGTCCGTTTGACGAGTGGAGGGGTTAACGACTCTACAGGGTTGCAAAGCTGGCTCGACCAAAATCTTTTCCTCAACGCCACCTATAGCGACATTCTCAAACCTGGCCGTCCGGTGCTCTGGGTGAACGCCTCCGATATCTACAATCGGACGCCTTTCGTTTTCAACCAAACCACTTTTGCAGCGCTTTGCAGCGACATCGGGGCTTTTCCCTTATCGGAGGCGGTTGCTGCGTCCTCCGCGGTACCGCTGGTCTTTGCGCCAGTCGTTGTGAGAAATTACGCCGATCGCTGTCAGCAACCGATGCCCGCCTGGGCTCAGAATGCGCTCGCCAATCCCAACGCACCCGCTATTTTGCGCGCAAACGCCGAAGCCGTACAACGCTATCGCGATGCGGCGCAGGTCAAATTTGTTAAGCTGCTGGATGGCGGCCTGACGGATAATCTCGGCCTGACCGGCATATTGATCGAGCGGCTCGCGGCGAGCCAGCCTTACCAGCCCATGACCGAGGTTCAGGCCGTGCGCATGCGGCGCATGTTGTTCATTGTGGTCGACGCTGGGCGGCCTCCCGGCGGGGATTGGGCCAAACAGGTCAAGACCGACGCCAGCGATTTGATCCAAGCGATCGCCGACACTGCCGTCGATGCCAATATCCGAAATAGTTACGACACATTCGCCGCGCAGCTAAAAAACTGGAATCGCGATCTGGTGGATTGGCGCTGTAAATTACCGTTGGAGCGGGCACGCGCCTTGCTGGGACCGGACCGCGCCTGGAACTGCCGGGATCTCAGCTTCCATGTCGTAAAAGTCACGTTCGATCAAATGCCTGATCCGCAAGTTCGGGCGAAGCTGGAGCGCATTCCAACCCGCTTCAAGCTTGAAAAAGAGAACATTGCACTCCTACTGGACTCGGCTGGCGCCATTTTAAGACGCAATAGCGCGTTTCAACGCTTTCTTGCCCTTGATGACTGAGTGGGAAAAGCGCCGGTTCGCTTCCATCAAGCGCTGATCACGACGCGGGCAAAAGCCTGAGCGCTGCGCATTGCCTGGGCGCGCCGGCGGACATAGATCGGCCTGACGACGGTCTGTGACGCCTCCGCCCTAGGTCCTTCCGTCGTATTCCGGCTCCAAAGCCATGCGCGGGCTTGCCTTTGTGCTTCCGCAACCTGCCCCGTTGTCATTTCGCGGGCGAGCTCGGCACGCGCGGACAGAGCTTCCTCATGTCCCATCATCGCGGCCAGATTGAACCATTTATGGGCGGTCACAAGATCATGCTCGACATCGCGCCCGGTTGAATATCGCATTCCCAGAATAAAGAGCGCGTTTGCGTCGTCTTCGGTTTTTTCTTTTTGAGACGTATCATTCTCTTCTGACGGACAATTACTCATGAGCGCTTTCCTGAAGTTCCGGTCTGGCTGAATACGCGCAGAACCAAATCTCGATCCTCTTAAGACCGCTATCAGCTTGCCATGTCAGTGCAAAATTTTCGTAAACCGATGTGTAGAAAAAATCGTGTTATTGTTAATGTGTCAGTGTATTATAGTTGAAACTACTTAAGTAAAATTAACAGGGTGTTGTTGTGCAATCGATAGTGGCTCAGTTTGCTAGTGCCTATTCCGTCCTGATGAATTCAGAGCGGATGAGCCTCTAGCTTTTTGCTTGTACCAAATATTTTTGAAAAAACCGGCTTCCACTTTTGTGAATTACACTCAATCAAGTAAATTGTGAGCTCAGCGGGCTTGGTGAGGAACTATGAGCGCGCGCCAGCTTGAGGAAGGATTGCTATAGGGAACCCAGAAGAAACCCCGCCAGGCGATCGAAATGGTCGTGGCGCCGGTCAGGCTGCCGGCATCGATGCTGGGCATGAGCTTTGCGAAATCCGCCGCCGCCTGTGCCTCCGGCTCGTCGGCGGCCCAAACCAAGGCGGTTTGATCCGCTTGCGTCGAGGCTGGCGGCTCGTAGGTTACCTTGCCCGCAAGGGCGATACGGCTTTCAGGGAAAAAGCGCCTTAAATTGCCCCCAAGATCATCGTCCTTAACAATTATGAGCCCGCGCTGAAAACCTTGCTCCTTCATCCTTGCCGCAAGCTCGGCATACGGGATGCCCCAGCGGCAGATTGCACAGACAGGCTGCAAGACATACATGTTAGCCGCCCTGGCGAAGAAGGCAAAAACCGCAATTGACAAGGCCAGCATAACGAACCGGCGCAATTTTGCATTCGAGGGCGCCGTTCGGCGGGCCTGCGCGGTGAGCCAGATCGTGGTGATCAGAAAAAGAGGCATCAGCGCGTGGACGGGATAGCGGTATGTGCCGAAAATAATGGCAGCCACGATTAGAAACCCAACGCAGATCAGTGTCAAATGCAGGAGCATCTGTTCCAGATCGGGCTCGTCCGCGCTGTTTGGGCGGAGCACTGCGGTCCTTCTAACGCAAGTGACCATGCCGGTAAATACGACAGGGTAGAGGAAAATTAGCGGCGCTAGGTACATTACCGGTTCGGTAAACGCCCGCCTGATGCCGGACAACGCATTATAAATATGCTGTTCGACGCCGTCCGCCGCGAATTTCGGCATCAGAGCCGAGATCCCCTCATGCGTTCCGGCCTGCCAAATGAAATGGGGCGTAACGATCATGGCCGCGCATGCGAATGTGAGCACCAGGGCGGGTTGCAGAATTGCCCGGCGGGATGCGTTTTGCAAGCAAGCCGCGATGAGCAAAGCTGCCATAAAAGCCCAGAAAGTCGTGACGGTCAGCGCCCCAAGACCAAGAATGACGCCGAGAAGTGCGAAGTCGCCAAGGCGTTTCCGCTCCAGCAGCCTTGACAGTGCCCAAAAAGCCGCAGCAACTGCGCACATCGCGCCAACGGCGTGCGTGAAGCCTTCATGAAACCGCCAACTGATCTGATAAACGAGCGCCAGCGCTTCGACCGATAGGAACGCCCAGAAGGCATCGCCGTTCATCACCCTGCGCGCGGCAAGAAAAATAAACCCGCAAGTGGCCGTGAGCAGCGCGTATTTCAGTAGCTGGAACGGCAATACGCCTGGCCCGAGCGCCTGAATGAGCAGCCAGATAAGCCAGTCATAGAGTGGAAGCTGACCAGGAATGTAGCCGAGTTGCAGGGTTTGAGCCAGAATTGCGTCGAGAGGATCGTCTTCGCCGAGATTGCCAGACGCGATCAGCCGCGCCACGATATGCACGAGCGAGTAAAGGCTAACCACGGCAATGACGCCTTTGAGACTGTAAAGCCAGCGCAGCTTGGAGCTGCGCGCTGCTTCAGGCGTCTGCTCTGCCCCTGACAGCGTTAGGGCATAGTTTGTCCCGTTAGGCATCGAGGAGCCTATTGCTCATTTGTCCCACTGTGTGAGGCGGTCGCGCCCGTCAAACCTCAAAGACGGTCGAGCCGGTCGTCTTGCGAGCTTCCAGATCACGATGCGCTTGCTCCGCGTCCTTCAGAGGGTAAGTCTGATTGATCGTAATTTTGACGTGCCCCTTCTGGACGACATCGAACAGATCCTCAGCCGTTGCGATTAATTCGCCGCGATCTGCGATATAACTGTTCAATGTCGGGCGTGTCGCGAAAAGAGAACCCTTTGCGGCCAGAA
>CAYVJO010000112.1:0-7933 GCA_964451735.1 uncultured Hyphomicrobiaceae bacterium
GCCGCATCGGCTCGGGAAGGCGACCTCGTTCTGGTGCTGATCTCGGGTGGAGCGTCTGCCTTATGGGCCGCGCCTGTGAGTGGCGTCACCCTGGAGGAGAAACAGGATTTGACGCGTGCGCTTTTGAGGGCAGGAGCGCCGATTAGCGCCATGAACTGCGTGCGCAAGCATCTCTCCATGATCAAGGGCGGAAGGCTGGCGCAGGCTGCCTTCCCGGCTCAACTGGTGACGCTCGCGATCTCGGACGTACCAGGCGACGATCCGGGCATAATCGGCTCCGGGCCAACGGTTTCTGACACGACCCGACTTGCGGACGCCCGGGCCGCCTTGGTCAAATACGACCTGACGCCGCCGCCCGCGATTATGGCCGCACTGAACGATCCGGCCAACGAGACGCCAAAACCGGCAGACCCCGTTTTCGCTGCAACGCGCTTTTCCCTTGCCGCCGCGCCTAAGGATGCGTTGAACGCCGCAGCAGCTCAAGCCGCTTTCTTAGGCTATAGGCCCATCCTGCTGGGTGATGCGATCGAAGGCGAAGCGCGCTATGTGGCAGCCGAGCATGCGGCCATCGCGAAAGCTACCAAAGAGCGCGGCGAGTGCGCGGCCATATTGTCCGGCGGCGAGTTGACCGTTACGATCCGGGGCGATGGACGCGGCGGTCCCAACCAGGAATATGCCCTCGCGCTCGCGATCGCGCTGGAAGGCGCCGCTGGCATTCATGCGCTTGCAGCGGACACAGATGGCAGTGATGGCGGCGCGGGGCTGCCCACTGACCCCGCAGGCGCGATCGTTACACCCGATACACTTTTGCGCGCCCATAATTTAGGACAAGATCCTGCTTCGTTTCTGATAAATAACGATTCCACCGGATTCTTTGAAATGCTAGACGACCTGATAGTGTGTGGCCCAACTTTCACCAACGTAAACGATCTTCGTGTGATTTTCGTTGAGCCGAGTTCCTGACGTAACCGTGTAGCCGGAAAATTTGGATGACGATGAAGAGATACACCCTTGCTCGAGTCCCATACGCTTTGGTTTTTCTGGTCGCCTCGGGCGCGTGGTCCGCGAATCCCGCATGGGCGGATCTCAAACTGTGCAATACGACCTCCAGCCGCGTCGGCGTTGCTATCGGCTATAAGGATGATCAGGGCTGGGTAAGCGAAGGGTGGTGGAATGTCGCTTCGCAAACCTGCGAAGTGCTGCTCAAGGGATCGCTGGTTGCGCGCTATTATTATATTCACGCCCTCGATTATGACCGGGGCGGCGAGTGGGGCGGGAAGGCGACCATGTGCACCGACGACAAATCCTTCACTATCAGAGGGGTCGAGGATTGTGAGGGCCGTAATTACAAAGGCTCTGGATTTTTCGAAGTGGACACCAATGAGGAAAAGGATTGGACCGTACGCCTGACCGATCCCGGCGATAGCGGAACGGCAACGCAATGAGGCGGTCGAGGCGGGTCAAAATCATCGCAACGCTCGGCCCCGCCTCGTCAACGCCTGCCGCAATCAAACGGCTTTTCGAGGCCGGCGCGGATGTTTTCCGTATCAATATGAGCCACGCATCCCGCGAGGATTTGCGCGCGCGGTTCGAAGTCATCCGATCGATCGAACGCGAAGCCAATCATCCGATCGGCATTCTTTGCGATCTCCAAGGCCCCAAATTGCGGGTCGGTCTTATCGACGGCACGATCGATCTGAAGGCAGGAACCGCTTTCACTTTCGACAAAAGCGAGGCGCCGGGCAACGTGCAGCGCGTGTTTCTGCCGCATCCAGAGATCTTCGAGGCCATTCAGCCAGGCCATCATCTCTTGCTGAATGACGGAAAGCTTCGCTTGGAAGTGACGGAAGCGACCCCGGAGCGGATCGGCACGAGAGTTCTGATCGGAGGAGAACTGTCAAGCCGGAAGGGCATAAGCCTTCCCGACACGATCCTTCCGCTCAGTCCGCTGACGGACCGCGACAGGGAGAATCTCGAATATGCCGCCAATCTTGGCGTCGATTGGATTGCCTTGTCTTTCGTTCAACGCGCCGAAGACGTCAGCGAGGCGAAGCATCTTATCGACGGCCGTTCGGCGATACTTTCGAAGATCGAGAAACCGTCCGCTGTTCAGGACATCGAGCGGATCCTGGCAGAGTCGGACGCCATCATGGTGGCTCGTGGCGATCTCGGCGTAGAGCTGCCTTTGCAGCAGGTTCCTGGCGTGCAGAAAAGGCTGACCCGGCTCGCCCGTCAGCACGGCAAACCGGTCGTGATTGCGACCCAGATGCTGGAGTCGATGATCTCAGCGCCTGTTCCGACACGGGCGGAGGTTTCCGATGTGGCGACGGCGGTCTTTGACGGCGCGGACGCAGTCATGCTTTCAGCCGAGTCCGCTTCCGGCCAATATCCGCTGGAATCGGTCACGACCATGGACGGCATCGCGCGCGAAGTGGAGCAAGACGCACTTTACGACCAGATCATCCATTCACAGCGCCCGGACGCTGAAGCCTCGTCCGCGGGCGCGCTTAGCGCGGCGGCCTGTTCCATTGCTAGGGATGCAGAGCTGGCGGCGATCATCTGTTACACCTCGACCGGAGCTACTGCTTTGCGCGTCGCGCGTTACCGGCCGCGGCAACCGATCTTGGCGCTCTCGACAAGCAAAGCCACCGCGCGCCGTCTCACCATCGCCTGGGGGCTGCACTGTGTGCTGACAGAGGATCCGAATTCGGTTTCGGATATGGTTACACGGGCGTGCCGTCTTGCTGTACGGGAGGGCTTGGTCAAGCTGGACGACAATGTGATCGTTTCTGCCGGCCTGCCATTCGGAACGCCTGGCGCGACCAATATGCTTCGAATCGTACGCATCGAAGCGCAAGCCATTCGTGTGGCCATGACGCGGCCCGAATCAACCGGACCATTCTTCAATTAGAGCGTAATGCGCAAAAGTGGAAACCGGTTTTACGAAAAGATTACGCCATAACAAAAAGTAAGATCCCTGTTCCTAGTCCATAAGACCAGATCAGGTTTTAAGCCGCAAACGCCGCCCGACGCCGCCCGCGGATACGCGAACGGAGTGCTCCTCAAACAGCTCGGCGAGCTTATCCGTCATTGCCCCGCCAAGCTCTTCCGCATCGGTGATCGTTACGGCACGACTGTAATAGCGCGTTACGTCATGACCGATCCCGATGGCGATCAGTTCCACCGGCGAGCGTGTCTCGATCTCCTGAATGACCTGGCGCAGATGGCGCTCAAGATAAGCGCCCGAATTCACAGAGAGCGTGGAATCGTCCACCGGCGCGCCATCGGAAATCATCATCAGAATGCGCCGGTTCTCAGGCCGAGCCATTAATCGGTTATGCGCCCAGGCGAGCGCTTCGCCGTCAATATTTTCCTTCAGCAAGCCTTCGCGCATCATCAAGCCGAGATTGCGCCGGGCGCGCCGCCAGGGGACATCGGCGGATTTGTAAATGATGTGCCTGAGATCGTTGAGACGACCCGGCGTTGACGGTTTGCCTTGAGCGAGCCATTGTTCGCGGCTTTGCCCGCCTTTCCATTGCCGCGTCGTAAACCCGAGAATTTCAACCTTGACGCCGCAACGTTCGAGCGTACGCGCAAGGATATCGGCGCAGGATGCCGCAACCATGATAGGCCGCCCGCGCATCGAGCCGGAGTTATCGAGCAGCAGCGTGACCACCGTATCGCGAAAACTCATATCGCGCTCGCGCTTAAAGGACAGAGGGTGGAGCGGATCGGTGACAACGCGCGGCAACCGGCTGACATCGAGAATGCCTTCCTCCATGTCGAAATCCCATGCACGGTTTTGCTGGGCGAGCAGCCGTCTTTGCAAACGGTTGGCAAGGCGCGAAACCGTGGCGTGAAGATGAGTGAGCTGCTTGTCGAGAAAACCGCGCAAACGCTCTAGCTCGTCGGCGTCGCACAGATTCTCGGCGGCGACCGTCTCGTCGAACTGGCGCGTGAAAACCTGATAGCCGAACGCGCCGGGATCATCGAGGACCGAAATATTCGGACGGCGGGGGGGCGCCTGCGCGCGCTCAACGCGATCGGGGGACTCCTCCATTCCCATCTGGTCGTGAATGCCCGTTAACTCCGGGTCCTCCTGCCCCGCCGCTGCGGTCATATCCGACTGCGGATCGGCTTCGACAGGTTTGGCCTCTTTGTCCTGATTTGTATCTTCCTGCTCACCCTTGGAGGGATTGCTGCCATCTTCGTCATCGGCGCCGGCCTGCTCCTCAGTGCTCTCCGACTGTTCGTCGATCAGCTCCAGCGCACTGAGGACATTGCGCAAAAGCTTGCCGAAGGCTTCCTGGTCGTCGCAGGACTCGCCCAGAGCGTCGATAAGCCCGCTTGCGCGCTCGTCGATCCAGGGCCGCCAGATATCAACCATCGCGGCTGCCCGTTTCGGCGGCTTGACGCCAAGAATACGTTCGCGAACCATCAGAGCCAGGCATTCATCAAGCGGAGCGTCCTCCCGCTGCATCGGCACGGGACGGCGCAGCTCGAAGCGCGCTTCCGTTCTTGCCGCCAGATTGGCCGCGACACCCTTCATACGCTTCGCGCCGACCGCCTCGACCCGGACACGCTCGACAGCTTCGAAGACCGAGCGCGCAACACCTGTTTGAGGGCACAACCGCGCATTCACGGATGTGTCGTGACACGCGATGGTGAGGGCGAACAAATCGGCATGGCCGCGCAGAACCGCAGCCTCCTTCTTGCTCAGACTGCGAGGGAGTTGGGGCAGGCTCGCCACTTTTCCCTGCAAGCCGGGTTTGTCGGCGGAAAATGTCAGTTGCATTTCGCTGTCGCCCGCCAAGGCGCGCGCGGCTGCGAGTAAAGCCTGCTTGAAGGGTTGTAACGGCTCGTTCTTTCTGCTTGGCGGCGGCGCCATCGGTCACATTGTCCCGAATGATCGAATTTTTGTCCGGCCTTGCGCGCCGAAAGGGTCAGCTAAGCACGACATTGACCGTGGACTCCGGCAGTTCTTCCCCAAAACAGCGCTGATAGAATTCCGCCACAAGGCCGCGCTCCAGCTCGTCGCATTTGTTCAAGAAGCTCAGCCGGAACGCAAAGCCGGTATCTCCGAATATCTGAGCATTTTCCGCCCAAGTCATGACGGTACGCGGGCTCATCACGGTCGAAAGATCGCCGTTGATGAATGCGTTGCGCGTCAGATCGGCGAGGCGCACCATTGCCGATACCGTTTTCCGCCCCTCGTCGGTATTGTAAGCCTTAGCCTTGGCGAGAACGATATTGACCTCGTCGTCATGCGGCAGATAGTTCAGCGTGACCACGATCGACCACCGATCCATCTGACCCTGATTGATCTGCTGCGTTCCGTGATAAAGACCCGAAGTGTCGCCCAGGCCGATCGTATTCGTCGTCGCGAACAAACGAAACGCGGGATGCGGTCTGATAACCTTGCTTTGATCAAGCAGCGTCAGCCGCCCGGATTGTTCTAGGACCCGCTGGATTACAAACATGACGTCGGGACGTCCCGCATCATATTCATCGAAAACGAGCGCCGTGTTGGACTGCAAGGCCCAGGGCAGAATGCCTTCGCGAAACTCCGTGATCTGCTTTCCGTCCTTCAGCACGATTGCGTCCTTGCCGACCAGATCGATGCGCGAGACGTGGCTGTCCAGGTTGATGCGCACGCACGGCCAGTTGAGCCGGGCGGCCACCTGTTCGATATGCGTGGATTTCCCAGTCCCATGATAGCCTTGGATCATAACGCGGCGGTTATGGGTGAAGCCCGCAAGGATCGCGAGGGTGGTTTCGCGGTTGAACTGATAGTCGGTATCGAAATCGGGCACATATTCGCTGACTTGCGAATAGGCAGGGACCTCGATATCGGAGTCGATGCCAAAGAGTTGGCGAACCGAAACTTTCATATCGGGCATACCGGGCATTTCGGAATTTGCGGCAGGCATATGTAGGTCCTAGCTGAATTGTCAGTTCAAGTCATGAAACATAGCAGATCTCGCCCTAGGCGAAGCCATTCGGTGATGTGTTTAATTCAATAAATTTAGCAAAAACCCGCCTGCTTGAGATAATTATAGGCTTGGATTACCTCGCGCAACCGATCCTCGTTGGCACGGTCGCCGCCATTGCTGTCAGGATGGTTAAGTTTGACCAGGAGCTTGAACCGGGCTTTGATCTCCTCAGGCGTGCTGTCGTCACGCAAATCCAGGACTTTGAAACATTTTCGTTCGGCATTACGAATTGGACGCGCCGGAGCCGCCTCTTTCTCTTGCGCGCCTTGCGGCCCGCCTCGAAAAAAGCCGAAATGATCGGCTGCCTCGAAGTCGCGCTTAAAGCCGCGCATGTGGCTTTCGGCGGCAGACTTGAAACCCGTGGCGGCCCAGGCGTTGATACCGGATGACCATGTCGGCCTGTGACCGGTCATCGAGGCTTTCTGATAGGCGGCGACGTCGTCGTCGCTCATGCCGGAGAAATAATTATAGGACTTGTTGTAGTCGCGCACATGATCCAGGCAAAACAGGTGGTATTCACCTTCGCGCATTCTGCCTTTGGGCGCTTTATGATTGCCGGGCTTTTTGCAATCGGGCCAATCACAGACGGGCGCTTGCTGGGCGGACAGGCGCTCGGGATTGGGCCTGACCCTTATCGAGTCGAAATATTTGGAGTCCAGCTTCATGCGTCATCTATCCAAGTCACCATTGCGCCGTTATATCTTGGCGAGGCCATTACCCGTTGTTAAGCGTCGCGTTCAAATTATGAGGCTTCGCCGCGGGACATACAAGCCGTGAGAGATGCGAAATCGGACCCGCGCGCAAATCAATACATGTTCGCAGAAAACGGGAAAATCAATGCAAACGGAAGACCGTATTCGGGAAAAACTGACTGAGGCATTTTCGCCCGTCAGCCTGATCGTTGAAAACGAGTCTCACAAGCACGCCGGACATGCCGCTATGAAGGGCGCGGCCAATACGGGCGAGACGCATTTCGCCGTCACCATCATCTCCGACGGCTTCCAGGGGCGGTCGCGCATCGAGCGGCACCGAATGGTTCATGAGACGCTAGCAGAAGAGCTGGCCGGGTCCGTTCACGCGCTGTCGGTCAAGGCGAAAACGCCTGAAGAGCTTGGCGATGGCGAATGATGGAGCCGGCCAAAGAGAGAGTAGCGGCATGCCGGCATTCCAAGATCAGCGCAATCGGCCTCGCGATTTCGTGCGCATCCTGGCCGCAGAAGCCGTTGGGTGCGGCTTGCTCAGCTTCATCATCGCGGCAGCTGGCATTGTAGGCGAACGCTTCGCCATACAAAATATCGGGGTAGCGGTCATGATCACGGCGCTGGCAGGCGCCGCGGCCTTTGCGGTTCTGGCGAGATCCTTGGGTCATCTGGCAACGACCTCGTTCAATCCTGCTCTCGCATTAGCGCTTATACTCGATGGGCGCATGTCCATGCGTATGGGGGTTATCAGCACGGCTTTGCATATTGCATCGGCAATCCTCGGTGTCATGCTCGCTCATCTCGTTACGAACACCGGCGTTATCCAAACCGCCACGCAAATTCAGACTGGCGCTGGTGTTTGGCTCGGCGAGTTCGTGGGAACAGCGCTGTTCGTTCTTGCCGCGCTCTCTTTGACGGCTTCCCCCGACACGCGCGGGTTTACAGGGGCTTTCTGCCTCCTGGCGATCGCGCTGGCCACGCCGTCAACGAGCTTTGCCAATCCGGCCATCTCTTTGGCGCGCGCGTTGACGGACAGCTTCACATCCATCCGGCTAGCCGACGCGCTAGTCATAGCAGGTGTGCAAATACTGGCGGCGCTTTTCGCCCTCGCACTTTGGCGTTGGGTTATGGAAACCAAAAGGGAATCCTGAGCTACGCCCCTAGTGGAGCGAATTTGACATTTAAGTCCCGCTCGCCGCAGACGCATCATTCAAATGTCAAATTCAAAAGCTCCACTAG
>CAYVJO010000113.1:0-7928 GCA_964451735.1 uncultured Hyphomicrobiaceae bacterium
CGTCTCCGACGTGGGGCCGGTGATTTCCATCCTTATCGCCATTGCCCTGACAGCGGCGCTGTCTTCGATCGTTTCGCTTGCGTCGGTCCGCCTGCGTGAAGACTATCTTGCAATATCAACCCTCGGCTTTGCCGAGGCCGTACGCCTCGTCCTGCTGAACGAGACCTGGTTGACAGGCGGACCCAATGGCATTCGGGAGATTCCGCGCCCTTTTGCGGCCGCTTTCGATCCAGCGACCTATGAAATTGTCTTTTTAAGCGCAAGCCTCGTCATTTTTGCGGGCGCATTTTTGCTCCTCGAACGTATCATTCGCTCGCCTTTCGGCAGAGCCCTGCGCGCCGTGCGAGAGGACGAGATCGTCGCAGCGACGCTGGGGAAGGACGTGCTTGCGCTCCGTGTGCAGGCCTTTGCCATAGGCGGCGCTGTTGCAGGGCTGGCAGGTGCACTGCATGCCTTCTACCTTTCTTATATCGACCCGACGCAGTTCGCGAGCTTCGTTACGGTCTACGCTTTCATGGCAGTCGTGGTCGGTGGGCGAGGATCGAACCGAGGCCTGTTGATCGGCGCATCGACAGTCATGGTGCTTCTTGAGGGCACCCGCTTCCTAAAAGAGGTTCTGCCATTCATGAACGCACAGCAGTCTGCGGCGCTGCGCCTGCTTCTGGTTGGCGTCGCGCTCATCCTGCTTCTGATCTTCCGGCCAGGCGGCATTGCGCAGGAATACCGCCTCACCGTTCGGGCGCGGAACGGGAATGCAGAGCCCGGAAAATCCTAAATCCAGCAACAGCAAACGACATAAAGGTCATAGGAGACAAGCAATGACATGGACACCCTCACGGCGTACTATTATTGGCGGCATGGCGGCTTCGGCGGTTGCGCCTTTTATCGGCACGGCCCGCGCCAATGAACCGATCCGCATCGGCGTTCTGGCGCCGCTGACAGGCGGCGGCGCGCCGTACGGACCGAATATCGTGAAGGCGGCGCAACTCGCTGCTGATGAGATCAACAATGCGGGCGGTATTCTCGATGGGCGCAAGATCGAGATTTTCGCCGAGGATGACGAGACCAATCCCACTTCGGCCGTTAAGGCCGCGCGCAAGCTGCTAGATATCGACAGGGTCGTTGCGATCACGGGAATCTGGGGATCGGGTCCGATCCTTGCGGTGCGGCCACTGACGCTTGAGAAAAACGTCGTACTGACCGCCGTCGGCTCGGCTGATGAAGTGACGCAAGGAGATACCAAGGGGCTGGTGTGGCGTTTTCAGGCCAAGGCGTCATCCTGGGGCGAGCCCGTGGCAAAGGTCATCCTCAAAGCCGGCTTCAAGAATGTCGGACTTCTGGCCCTTCAGAATCCCTTCGTCACAAGCATGATCCCCTCCTTCGTCAAGACGATCGAAGCTGGCGGCGCCAAGATCGTTTCCCAGCTTGAGTTCAAGCCCGACCAACCGTCATTCCGTGCGGAGTTGGAGAAGCTCTATGCGCCAAATCCCGATGCAGTCTTCATTCCCGGCTACGTCAATCAGTTCACGTCCATTGCCAAAGACATCTACCGCAGCGGCTATAAGGGGCGGGTCTACACGCTCACGATCGCCGCTTCCGCCGGCCTCAACGGTGACGGCACTTTCGTGAAGAATGTCGGAAAGGAAGTCGCTGAGGGCATCGAGCACGTTCAGCCGATAAGCCCCATAGATCGCCCGGAATACAAGGCGCTGCTCAAGGCGCTCGGTATCCCGGACGGTACGGTCCTGCCGTTCGCGGCTTTGCAGTATGATGCGATCAATGTTCTCGCTGTCGCGATAGAAAAATCGAAATCGGCGGTTCCTGTTGACTTCGCAAAGCAGATCATCCCGATCACCAACGGTCCGGGCGTAAAGGTATGGAGAGCCGTCGATGCGCTGCCATATGTGCGCAAGGGAGAGGCGATCGATTTCACCGGCGCTGGACAGGACATTACGTTCGACGAGCGTGGCGAGCTGCTGGGCCGGCCGTTCCTGCACCAGGTCGTGCGCGACGGCAAAGATGTGATTCTAGGCACCGTCTGACGCGGATCACGAAAGAGGGGAGTCACCAGCTTTCCGCTCGATATGCAGAAGCCGCATTTTGCAAAAGATGCGGCGTTTCGTAACCAGGTCACAGAGAATGCCGTCGATCGTAATGCGTCGGCGGCACACCCACCGGAGATGTCGGGGTCTTGAAGGCCACTGGCCTTCCTAGAGCGTAATCCGCAAAAGTGGAACCTAGTTTTACGAAAAGATTGCGCTATTACAAGAAGGTAGAGCCCCGTTCTCAGTCCATTCGAACGGATCAGGCTCTAAGTGGCTTTAGAATCGTGCTTCTGAAATGATGTCGATGATAATGGCGATATCCTGGATCGCCTGCTTCAAGTTCCGCTTGTCTCGCGCGATCAGTTTCCCGGTCTCGACCAGATTGGTCGGCGATATGCCCAAGCCGATATCCTGAAGCTGTTGAATAAGGATGCGCTTCAGAATGGTTTCGTGAGCTGCAATCACCGCCTCGGCCCCGTCGGCGCTCATCACATCGGCTTTAGCGGTAAGTTGCAGCCGGTCGGCTGTACTGCGCGCTGGAAGCTCATGCTTGATCGAGAGAACGCGCGCGCCGGTAAAGATCGGCATCAGTCCCCCTCGCTTCAGGTCGGTTCGGTCGCCTTTGTCAGACCGGAAACCGCCCAGCATGCCGATCGGAGAGTTCCAGTTCCGCGCAAGTTCCGTCAGCAGAACCTGAAAGGGCCGCGACGCATGGGCACGCATATAAGCATAGCGCCATATCTCGCTGGCGAGCCGGGCGTCGCCATGCACAGCCACGCCGTCGAAAAAAATATCGATGTTCAGGAGGTCTTGCGGTCGGGATCGTCTCACCCAGTCGTCGATGGTGGCGCGCCAAGCCGCCTGACTTTTGCGCCATTCCGCGTTCCGCGCCATGATGCCACCATTGCAGTAAGGCACGCCAGCTTCATCGAGGAGGTCAGCGATATGCACGCCAAGCGTTGCGAACCAGCGATCCTCCGGGCCGTCCGGCTCACCGCTTTCATAAACGATGGCGTTATCCTGATCCGGCGCCAGAAGGCTCTCGCCGCGTCCACCCGAGCCCAGAACCATCACCGCATAAGGCACAGGTGGCCCGCCCTGACCGACGCTTTCCATGCGGTGTTCGGCGATCTCGGCAGCGCGCTTGGTCAGGTTGCAAAGCTCTGCGCTAATCACATTGCATACGCTGCGCGCATCGAGCCCATCCTCGACTAGACCCTGAGCAAGCAACGTCAGTTTAGCTCTGGCCGCCGCCAGTCCAGCTCCGTCCATGACGGATTCGATTTCATCGCCTAAGATGATCGCATCGTTCTCGCGCGCCCTCAGGAGATTGCGCGGCGTCACAACACCTGCGATAGCGCCCTCCGCGTCTGTTACAGCCAGATGACGGACATTGAGCCGGTTCATACGTCCGATGGCCCGATAGAGATGCGTATCGGCAGGCAAGGTTTGCAGCGGGTGGCTCATAATGCGGGCGAGTGTAGAATGGGCGTCTACTGGTTCTTGCACCGCTATTCCCCGGAGCAGATCGCGTTCCGTAGTGATGCCGATACAGCCGTCAGCCTCGACGATGAGGGAGCTTATTTTTTTATCTATGATCAAACGCGCGGCTTCGATAAGCGTCATGCCTCCGGGCGCGATCACGGGCGGCGCGCTCATTACATCGGCGAGGCGGCGGCGGTAGGCGTAGCTGTCAATGCGTACGGGCGGCTGCTGAGGCTCCAGCGCCGACGCGTCCGCCTCGATCCCGGCGTTGAACCTCGCCAACTCCTTGGCGCCGTCATTGAGAAGCTGGCCGCTAGCGGTCAACGCTTCGCCCAAGGTGCGAATACCTTTCTTACGCAAAAGCGGTATCAGTTCGGTCCAGATACCGGCTGCGGCTTTGGCGTCCCCCAGCGCCGTGTGCCGGTCCACGATGGGGACGCCGAGCCAATCACACAGGCTTTCCAATGAATCGACGGCGAACGGCGTGGATGACACCAGGCGAGAAAGGACTTGCACGCAAAGCCAGTGCCGTTCGCGCCATTCTATGCCTGCCAACCCGCATTCACGCTTGAGGATGGAAATATCGAACCCAGTTCGATAGCCGATAAGAACGCGCGAACCGGTAAAACCCTCGAATGCCCGCCATGCGGTTTCGAAATTTGGCGCATCCTTGATGTCCGCGTCGCAAATACCATGGATCGACGTTGATTGCGCAGGTATCGCGACACTCGGATTGACGAGGCTTTGAAGCGTTTGTTTGGCATCGATGACGCACTCGTCGATCCGAATGGCGGCGATTTGAATAACGCGAGCTGTTCGTGGGTCAAGTCCCGTCGTTTCCGTATCCAGCGCCGCGGCTGCAAGAGAAATCAAAGGCGTGGCGGGCGTGGGCAGCTCCATGACTTTGGCCATTGCAATGCTCTCGGCGAGGGGTTCTAAATATGTGCCAAGAGTACATCAAAATGTGGCTTATGCCATCCGCATACCCTTCGGCCTGACAGGCACGCCTGTTCCACCATGACGCAGGATAGGCAATCAAACTGGGGCTTGCGGGCCGCCGGCTTAGAGCGCATCATAGTGTTCAGGATATGAAGCGATGCGGACAGACGTGGTTAGATCGTACTTCGAGAGACGCCCTGCTCCAGCCAGCACTTACTGCTAAGGTTTTCCCATGGATAGGCTGGAAGAAGTGGCCTGGATTTCCGTAGGGCGAGGGTGCGGTTTCGCTGGCGTCGCTCTCTTGACCTTGATGTTTGCTTTTTCATTCCACTTGCCTTTGGCGTTCAAGGCCGGTGGGATCGTGGCTTTGATTACGTGCTTTTTTTTGCTTCTGAAGGGCTGGCAGGCCCCAAGCCGCCCCTACAAAAGAACCGAAGTCTGGTACATGTTGAGGCCTGAAGACAGGCCTCCCGCAGCGGTTGCGCAAGCCTTGATCGGGCAAACGCTCCGGCACACCTATTTTACGTTCGCGTCGCATTCCGCTCTTGTAGCGTCGAGCTTCTTCAGCATCTCACTTGTATTGGCGATCATTGTTTCCGGCACCAAGGCTTTATAACCGCTTGATCGCCCGGATGCACGCCATTCGATATACGCGTTCCAAGCTCAAGCTGCTTCCTGCAAGCTGACTTAAGACCGTATGTTTGGCGAGCTTAATCGAAGCGTGCAGCTTAGAGATCTGGATCATTTCAAATGGAAACACGCCTGATCCATATCTACACAGCACGAGTAGCAATTCCGATTTTATTGTATGGGCTGGCGCCTCATGGCGGTTGACCGAGATTAAGCCATTCTTTTACTGCCCCTGCCAATCAGTCCTTGAACCGTCGCAGCGTCTGCGCATTGAAAATCCACTCGGGAGTGATGAGCTGACTATCCGGCTCAGGGACAGCATACCATGGCGTGCCATCAGGTGACCGTGGATTGATCAAAACGTGCATGTCTTGGGCAGGCATGTAACTTTGCATGAGCAGAAAGCGCTTTTCTCCAGTCGTCTCGTTCTGTGCGGCATCCGCAACCAGCACGGCGTGACCGGGAAAACCGCCCTTAATGAAAACGTCGCCGATCCGAAGGTCGGAAAGGGGCACGGGGACCATCTCACGTTCAAGCGAATAGGTTCCCGCATAGGCAAAAACCTGGATCATGTAGCGCTGAAACGCTTTGCGGTCTGATGCCTTGCCACGATAGGCCATCCGCTTGCCCTTGGTATCGTTGAAAGCAATCTCGCGCGCCCGCCCGCTTGCGAGGAGATATTCGGCACGTAGCCGCATGATTGCGTCGGCGCATTGCTGCAGATTGCGCGCGCCCGTATCGATATCGATGACAGCGGCATGGCGGTCCTGCGACCACTTCAGTCTCCCATCATAAAGCCGCACTGGCGTTTGCGGCGGGCGCAATGGAAGGTTTCGGAGCCATTCGGCAAAACCGCCTGACTTTGCGGGGACTCTGGTAAAGCCTGCCGGCGGTGCGATCCGGGCGGCTAACCTGTCTTGGCCTTGCGCGTCCGTACCCATCCATAGGTAAAGCGGACCTGCGGCAGTCTTCTGGATGCCCGCGCTTGTAAATAAGACTATGGCCAATAATCCGTAAGCAAGACCATTTAAATTTATTTTAAATATCATGAGCATCCATTGTATTGAGCTCACCAGCGGGGTGTGATCAAGGGATATTATCTCAAGCTCGGAAAAAGCAAACAAAAACCTCGCCAGTCTTAGGACTAACGAGGTCTCTGGGTCGGTTCAGAGGGCAATTGAACTGCTCTCAAGCAGTTGGAGATGCGACGCTTTCCTCATACGTGCTAATGATGGTGACTATCACTAGAACATCCTCGTGGCACGATCACCCATCACGGCACGCCAATCAGATTTGGCCGATTATCTTCCATGAGATGCCCGAACCGGCATCATCCGGTTTTCATCGTCTAGTCTATGCGAGTAGAACAAAACCCTACTCATCGCATCGACATAGCCGCTACATATCGTCAAATTGTCGAAGTACGCCATCTTGAAGCGTAACATATGAGCTAAATTCAAGACGGCATGACATGCTTCGGCGGGGTCATTTTCTTAGACCTCCTGTGCTAGACTACAAAATTATGACAATAGATACGGTATCACGTCAAACGTTTTTTTTGGTTTGCTTGCTTGTTTCTTAAGGGCTTGAGCGAAGTCATATCTCAACCTATTTCTGTGGTATCTGGATATGAAAGGATCAAATATGGCTGCAACTTCTGACATATGCGATTTCGGTTGGAAGGCTCCGGATTTTGAGCTGCCCGGGATCGATGGAAAGCACTATTCGCTAAGCGAATTCCGGGGCGAAGGCGGAGTGCTTATTATGTTTATCTGCAATCACTGCCCTTACGTGCGATCAGTAACCGACCGTATTGTGCGGGATGCAGCCGAACTTGACCAGCATGGCGTGCGCAGCGTGGCTATCAATTCCAATGACGCGGCGGCCTATCCGGACGACTCTTTCGAGAATATGAAGATATTCGCTGAGGAAAATCGGTTCCCCTTCCCTTATCTCCATGACGAAAGCCAAGCTGTCGCAAGGGCTTACGGCGCTATATGCACGCCAGATTTCTTCGGCTTCAACAAGGATTTTAAGCTGCAATATCGTGGCCGGCTTGACGAAAGCGGACGCAATCCGACACCAGGTGCGCATCGGGAGCTGTTCGAAGCAATGAAGCGCATCGCTGAAACCGGAGAGGGCCCACGCCAGCAAGCGCCGTCAATCGGTTGCTCGATCAAATGGAAAACTGCCTGAGGCGGCTTTTCAACACGGCTGTAAACCCACCTTCGAACGGATCGTTGGCCCTTACTCACTGTCTGCATGATCCCAAATGACCGGGAGCAACGCGATATTAACGTTTTTCGTTAAAACCTCATTCTATTCGTTAGAATTTGCTAAGGTCACGGAAAGCGGGAGTTGGTGTCATGACAGCGGCCGATGTCGGGCGTTTCGTATTGATTATAGCCCTCGGCTTTTTGGCTTTCGTCACATTCCTATTCGCGACGACCATCGTTGGGTCGATGTGGCTGGAAGCCAGCCGTTGCAAATGTCTTCATCTTCCAGTTGGGCTTTATGTGCTCGGATTGATAGGCATTCTGCTCACTGCGTCGATAATCGTCGAGAGCTTTGACGCGCAGCCCTATATCGAAACCCTCCTCAAAAAACAAAGGGATGTGGTGATAGCAGCTGTTATTTTCGTTATCGTGATCATACTCATCCTGATTTGAAATTCATGGTCATCGCGACGAACACAGACCCGCGTCGCTTTCGTATTCGAAATTTTTCTGAGAACTATGCGCGCTGTATTCTAGTGCCATCAAAACGGATCACGCGCTAGTGGTTCGATTCCAACATTTGCATCCCACACGCTCGACCTCCGTGTGCAAA
>CAYVJO010000114.1:0-1530 GCA_964451735.1 uncultured Hyphomicrobiaceae bacterium
TTCAGCGTTGAGCTGAGCGCAGCTTGAGGCATGACCGTTGTGCCGGATAAAGAGGGAGGGCATGGAAAGTTCAGCAGTCCGGCTTCGATCAGCTATTTCCGGGTTGCAAGCTCGGCTGGAAAATAGGCCGTTACCTCAAGGCTGGTTTCCGTTACCGACACTTCCGGCTTCTTCCAAGTTTTTTTCTGCATGGGCGGTCTCCTTTTAGGGGTTTCAGGACTGAGGGATCGTCCTCATAAATATATAGTAATTGCAGTGCGATTTTCCTCATAGGAAAAATGGGATCGTCCGGGACGAGCCTTATGTCAAAGAACCCTTGCCATCGCGGAATCGTTCCCGTGATCGATCAAGGCTCGCGTCGCGGGGAACAGTGAAGCGAATTTGACATACGAGTCCTGCTGGCGGCCAGCCTATGCAAATGGTTCCGTCGAACCCAAAGTTTGGCGTAATCTTTTCGCAAAATCGATGTCCACTTTTGCGGATTACGCTCTAACTTCTTGTCTTGGCGTAATCTTTTCGCAAAACCGGTGTCCACTTTTGCGGATTACGCTCTAATCATTCTGCAGCGGCAGGCAGAAGCGTTGCGTCCATGCCATCATTCTGGCGTCGGCGGAACTTGGCGGCGAAGAAGTCCAGAAACACACGGACTTTCGGCGAGATATGCCGCGACGAAGGAAACAGCGCCCAGATCGCTGTGTCCCCCGCGACTTCATAATTGTCTAAAACGCGCATGAGCTGACCGTCCTGTATAACGTCATTCGTCTTCATCGCCGAGATCCTGACGATGCCCAGCCCGTTCAGCGCCGCCTCGATCAGCATTTCCGTACTATTGCTCGATAGTGTGCCGCTTACGCGGACGGAAAAATCCGCCTCTCCATTCGAGAAGCGCCAGACCGAATTGTCCCCCAGCACGAGGCAATTATGCTCGGACAGATGGTTTGGCGTCATGGGTTGGCCTCTCGTTTCGATATATCGAGCTGAGGCCAGAATATAGTATTTATCCGGAGCAAGACGCTTTGCGATGAGTTGACTATCCGGCAGCGGGCCTGTCCGGATCGCAACATCGTAACCTTCCTCCAAAATATCGACGATCCTGTCCGTCAGATTAAGATCGATCGTCACATTCGGGTGCTTTTGCTGAAACTCACAAATACCCGGCCGGATCGATCGACCGAGCGCCGCTGGAGCGGTGACCCGCAGAGTACCGCGCGGATGTGTCGCAGACTCGGCCAGCGTCTCACGGACGTCCTCGATTTCGGCGAGAATGCGCGTGACTGAGCGGAGCAGCATTTCGCCTTCCTCGGTGATCCGGATCATGCGTGTATTGCGGTCGAAAAGCCTTACGCCAAGAGAGTTTTCAAGCGTTTGGAGACGTTTGCTGACATTGCCCGGAGTCATCTCCAACTCCGAGGCGGCGGCGGAAATATTGCTGAGCGCTGCGACGCGGGCAAACACCCGCATACCGTGGACGTCCATGACGATCCTCCTAAGCAGGTTTGTCTGACCTGGCCAACGAATGCTGGTTGTGAT
>CAYVJO010000114.1:1540-2171 GCA_964451735.1 uncultured Hyphomicrobiaceae bacterium
AGATCTTGGCGGTTTCGTCTTTCGCGATTCCCGCCTTTATCGGCACGGCGTGTTGGCGGCCTTCTGGCAAGCCTTATGAGACGAATTAGCAAAAAGGCAACGCCCGCCAAATTCGATACTTATGCATCTATGATAATCCTATTATGGAAGGTTGCAATCTTCCTGGCATCCGCCCTCAAAACGGGACGGGTGGCGACGGGCGCAAAAGCCGGTCGGTTCGATTGGGTCGTAACCAACTGTACAGTCCGCGTGTCAGAGCAGTGCGCGTCAGAACACGACGACGCTGCGGATGCTCTCGCCTGAATGCATAAGGTCGAAAGCATTGTTGATGTCGTCGAGCGGCATTGTGTGCGTGATCATCGGATCGATCTGGATTTTGCCGTCCATATACCAATCGACGATCTTGGGAACCTGCGTGCGGCCCTTGGCGCCGCCGAATGCCGTTCCTTTCCATACGCGGCCAGTGACGAGCTGAAACGGGCGCGTCGAAATTTCCTGCCCCGAGCCGGCCACGCCGATCAAGTGCACGCGCAGCGGCGCGGTCGCCCCCTGATGAAGGCGATTCTCCCACCGTCCGTTCACCGGCAGCGGCCCTCCATCGTTTGGCAGATCCTGTCGGCGGCGTCGCGCA
>CAYVJO010000114.1:2181-7885 GCA_964451735.1 uncultured Hyphomicrobiaceae bacterium
CTCGCCCCAGCCCTTGTGGCAGCATTCGAGCGCTTGCCGCATGACTTTGACATTGCCGATGCATTCGAAGGAGTAATCGGCGCCGCCCTTGGTCAGATCGACGAGATAAGGCACCAGATCACCTTCCACTTCGCCGGGGTTGACGAAATGCGTCATGCCAAAGCGTTCGCCCCATTCCTTCTTCTTGTTGTTCATGTCGACGCCGATGATCATATTCGCACCTACTAGCTTCAACCCTTGAATAACGTTGAGGCCGATCCCGCCCAGCCCGAAGACAACGCAATTGGACCCCGGCTCTACCTTCGCTGTATTGATCACTGCGCCGATACCCGTCGTCACGCCGCAGCCAATGTAGCAAATCTTGTCGAAAGGCGCGTCCTCACGCACCTTGGCGAGGGCGATTTCAGGAACTACGGTGTAATTTGAGAAGGTGGACGTTCCCATGTAATGGAAGATCACTTCACCGCCTCCCGAGAACCGGCTTGTGCCGTCCGGCATCAAGCCATGCCCCTGGGTCACGCGGATCTTCTGGCACAGATTGGTCTTGCCGGAGGTACAGTAGTCACATTCCCGGCATTCCGGTGTGTAGAGCGGGATGACGTGATCGCCGGGTTTGAGAGACCGCACGCCTGGGCCGCATTCGACAACTACTCCAGCTCCCTCATGGCCGAGGATCGCAGGAAAAATACCTTCAGGATCAGCGCCGGACAGGGTGAACTCATCCGTATGGCAGACGCCAGTCGCCTTGATCTCGACAAGGCATTCTCCTTCCCGGGGAGGAGCGACCTCGACGGTCGTGATTTCGAGAGGTTTGCCCGCCCCTACCGCCACTGCTGCTCTCGTCTGCATCGCAATCCTCCTTCGAAGCACTTTCCAATGAACCGATTCTTATTATGCATCACCGCGAAAAGCAGGCTTTTCGGTTTTTGTGGCGATGTGTCAATCATGACCATAAACAGGCATTTCGCCCGCTTGCCAATGAAAGCATGCTTAGTTTGCTTGAGTGCCGAGCCGCCGCAACCGATAAACGCCTCGCCAGTTGTTACCGCTGGGCAATGGCGCTTTGACCCGCAAAGCGGCACGGCTTGAGCGTCGGGACGGTGGTTCCGGATTAGAATGATCCGATCGAGAGCTAATGAGCGGGAATAGGATGCCGGCCGAACTCCAACCTGTCGTACAAATCTTGCCTTTCACGCGCCGCGTATGGCGCATTGGCGCGGTTCTCGCCGTGTCTATGGCTCTCGCGCCGCTTGCATCGATCAAGGTGGAGGCAAGGCAAGACTACCCGACCGTCGCCATCGCCGATTACGTCTTTGGCTGCATGTCGGCGAACGGACAAACGCGCGAGGCATTGGAGCGCTGCTCATGCAGTATCGACGTGATCGCCTCGCTCCTGACCTATGACGATTACGTCGAGGCCGAAACAGTCGCGCGGATGCGTCAGCTCGCAGGCGAAAAAGGTGTGCTCTTCAAGACCGGGGCTGAACCCAAGGAAGCCATGGCACGGCTCAAACGGGCACAGGCGGAAGCGGAAATCCGGTGTTTTTGAGACCATTACCACAAGATCAAACAGATCTTGCAGTTTTCGGGCGGAGCGTCATCATTCTGGAACCAGAACGATGGATCCCGTCGTTTGACGGCCCTCCAGAGCCCGATGTGCTCTAGCCGCGTCCCGAAGCGGCAAGGTCAAGCCAATATTGACGCTGAGCACGCCGGTTTTGAGCGCCCGGAACAGATGGCCAGTAATCGAGCGGACTTTTTCGGGCGTGTCCGTGTAATGACCGAAATTCGGACGTGAAACCGTCGCGGACTTGCTTGCATAGCTGGCGATATCGACCGCTGGTATCGGGCCCGACGCCTGCCCATAGCTGATGAGATGCCCGCAATTCGCCAGCGCCTCGAAGGACTTGGCGAACGTATCACTGCCCACCGCATCATAAACCGCATCGACGCCGCGCCCATCCGTGAGCGCCATTACGCGTGCGGCGAAATCCTCCTCTCGATAATTGATCGAGTGGGCGCATCCCGCCTCGCGGGCGATGCGCATTTTCCCGGTGTCACCCACTGTCCCGAGCACAGTCGCGCCGAGCGCCTGCGCCCACTGCACGAGCAACTGTCCAACGCCGCCAGCAGCCGCATGAACGAGGATGGTCTCGCCCGCGCGCAGCTTGTGAACGCGGTGCAGGAGAAATTCGGCACTCATCCCCTTGAGAAGGACGGCCGCTGCCAGACGGCCGTCGATGTCTGCCGGTACGGGCACAAGCAGCGCCGCGCTCATAGTCCGGATTTCGGCATAGGCGCCGACAGGCGGGCAGGCATACGCAACGCGGTCCCCCGGAGACAGATGCTCCACACCCTCGCCAGCATCGAGGATCACTCCCGCCGCCTCCATCCCCGGAACGCCGGGGGGCGTCAGCAAGTCGAAATATCCTGTCCGACAATAAATATCGATGTAATTGACGCCAATCGCAGTATGCCGAAGCCGGACCTCGCCAGGCCCCGGCGGCGGAACGTCGATCTCGCGCCACATCATCTGTTCCGGACCGCCGTAACTTTGAACCACGATTGCGCCAGAGCGGATCGTTGCTCCGCGCATCTGTAACGGGCGGTAAACGGCTGCGGCTTGCCCAGGCGGCTCGCCGCGATGCGGCGGAATGGTCTCACCGCGTGCCAGAAGCTGCTTCACAGCCTTGAACCCTGTATCGTAAATTGCCTCCCCGACGAGCTGCGTCAGCTCGCTCTCGCGCCCCGGCGGCGTCTCGAAACGGCTTTCCCAGGACCAGAACGTTCGATCGCCGTCGGTAACGGGCTTCAGACGGATCGATGCGACATAGTTCATGAGCGGAAGGAGAGCATCGAGGATGCAGTAGGTTAGCGTGTGGTCTCGGTCGGAGAGCGACAGGAGCTGCTCGCGCAAGCCGCTGCCATCAGTCAACTGAAAGTCGCGGACGCAGCCGATTTCATCCACACCCCGCCCTTGCTCGATCCGGCTTGCACGGATGCCCGGATGCCAGCGCTCATGGCTGTTGAAGTCCCGAAGGATCTCCCATACATCCTGGATAGGCGCATCGACGATCGTGCTGCGCTTGACCCTTACCATCGGGTCAGACGGGGCGGCCGCGGCGGACCATCGTGCTTTTCAGCGAGTCAAAGCCTGCCTGGAAAACGCCTTGACCTATGGTCCGGGCAAGCTCGGTCTCGCGGCCCGGCGCGCAATCGAACTCGGCCGTCCACTCCGCAAAACAACGATCGCCGTCCGTCACCGGCGTCAGTTTCAATGTAGCAACGTAATTATCGACCCCCATCGGGCTTTCCAATATCGAATAGGTCACGGAAAAATCATAGTCGGACAGGGCGAGGAGCTGCTCGCGCAAACGCCCCCCGTCCTGCAGCGTGAAGTTTCGGATACAGCCAACTTTATCCGCAGGCTGGCCGAGTTCGATACGGCTGTCGGCAACAGCCGGCACCCATCCGGGCAGGCCGTTGAAATCGCGGATACGAGCCCATACCTCATTGGCGGAAGCGTCGATCACGCTTGATGTGTAGACCTTGACCATATCAGTTCGGATAGTCCGGCGCGTCGCGGTCGCCATCCTTCAGGAGATCGAGCTGCTTGCCCCCTGCGCCTTCGGCAATGCCGAGTAATTTGTGCAAATCGGCGCCGCTGAGTTGGTTCACGTCGCCGCCCGGCAGTCCGATTTCCTTGAGCAGCTTGTCGATGAGCGGTGCCTGAGCCCGATAACGCAAGGCGCTGTTTACGACCTCGTCGCCCAGGCCGCTCGACCGGTAACGGCTGTCGGCACTACCGTTACCACTCCCGCCTCCAAGCAGGCCATCTACATGTAAAATTTTGATTTCATTGATTTTTTCCATAGGTTTTACGCTCTCACGTATGATGCTGTCCAGCCGCTCCACGAGGAAACGGCGCAGCGCTCCCGCGCGGGCTTCCGGCGACAGCGTGTTCTGCGCCTCGTTCATCAGGCGTAACCCCTCCGCTTCGACCTCGTGGCGCAGCCTAGCCGCCAACGCCTTGATTTTCTCGGCCTCTGCCGCGCCTTCAGCCTCGATCCGTGTTGCTTGCGCGCTGTTCTCGGCCGCATCGCGCTCAGCCCGGGCGGTGATCAGGAGGCGCGTGGACCGTTGCTCGGCATCCTGCTGGGCTGCGATCAACTCGATCTGCTTGCGCCGCTCGGCAACCGCGAGTTCCCTCGCCGTAAAGACATTCTCTTCGGCGGCGATGGCCTTTGCGCGGGCGGTTTCGGCGTTGGTTTGTGCCTCATGCTGCAACCGTGCGTGCTCGGCGACGGCGATCGCGCGATTCTGCTCTGCCAGCTCCAGAGCCGTGCGCCGCTCCACTTCGAGGCGCTGCAACTCGACTTCCCGCCGGATACGCTGCTGCTCGATGGCAAGCTCTTGCGCAATGCGCGACCTCTCGACGCCTTCGCGCAGGGAAATCTGCGCCTGCTCGGTCTCCAGCTCTCGTGCCGCGCGCTGTCGTGCGAGTTCTGTGCGCTGGGCCGCCTCCTGGACGCCAATGTCCCGCTCCTGATCGAGCCGGGCATATTGGACATCGCGGTCGATTTCGAGCGCCAGGCGTTCGGTCTCCAGGTTTTTCTTGCGGATCGCGATCAACGTGTCCTGCTCGATATCATTGCGGCGTTTCTTGCGCTGCTCGATCTGCTCGGTGAGCCGCGTCAAGCCTTCCGCGTCGAAGGCGTTGGAGGGGTTGAAGAACTCCATATTGGTTTGATCGAGGCTGGTGAGCGAAACGGCCTCGGCTTCCAGCCCGCTTTTCCCCAGCGGCTCGACCACCGACTCACGTACGCGGTGTGCGTACTCGCTGCGTTGCTCGTGAAGCTGCTCCATGGTCATTTCTGCGGCGACGGAGCGCAGAATATCGACGAAACGGCCCTCCACCAGCTCGCGGAGCCCCTCTGTCTCCATGCTGCGGCGGCCAAGCGTCTGCGCTGCGGCGGAGACGCCGTCCTTCGTCGGCACGACGCGCACGTAGAATTCGGCGCTGACATCGACGCGCATCCGGTCCTTGGAGATCACGGCGCGGTCCCGCACGCATTGCACGACAAGACGGTGAGTGCGCATATAGACCGGCGTTACGTCATGGAACAGCGGGATGACGAAGGCACCGCCATTGATAACTACCTTTTGCCCGCCCAGTCCTGTTCGCACGAATGCCGTTTCCTTGGTCGAGCGGCGATAATAAAGATAAAAAATGTAGGCGATCACCACGATCGCGACGATCGCGGCGGCAAGCCAAAAAACCATGTTACCAGTTATTTCCCCGGACATTGCTTCCTCCTGGCGCGCCTTATTCGGCGGCGTCTCTAAGGCGCTTGATCGCCATGAATTTCTTCGTTTGCTCCGTGAGCGCGACCTCAGTCGGAAGGCGCTCCATTGAGGAGGCGCCGTAAAAACCCTGGCAGAGCATGGATTTCGATAAAACGTACTCCGCATGCTCTGGCTGCGCCACGGGTCCGCCATGGACGAGAACGATCACATCCTCGCGGATGGCCCGCGCCGCCGCCGCCCAGCGATCCACGATAGCTGGGCAGTCTTCAAGCTGCAGCGCGGTTTCTGCCCCGATCGAGCCGCCCGTCGTCAGGCCCAGATGGCAGACGACGATGTCCGCCCCGGCCCTGGCCATCGCCTCAGCATCGGCCTCAGAGAAGACATAGGGCGTGGTCAG
>CAYVJO010000115.1:0-6116 GCA_964451735.1 uncultured Hyphomicrobiaceae bacterium
TGACCTTGACCATGTCGTTAACGGGGATACCCTCGGTGATGCATACGGCAAGAGGGATCTCGGCGTCGATCGCTTCAAGAATAGCGTCGGCAGCGAAAGGCGGCGGCACGTAGATCACCGTTGCATTGGCGCCCGTGGCCGCAACCGCCTGTTCAACGGTATCGAAAACAGGCAGGCCCAAATGCGTGCTTCCGCCTTTACCAGGCGTTACGCCGCCAACCATTTTCGTCCCGTAGGCAATAGCCTGCTCAGTATGAAAGGTGCCCTGCGCGCCAGTAATGCCCTGGCAGATGACCTTCGTATCCTTATCGACGAGAACCGCCATGACCCTATCGTCCCCTAATCCGTTTATCTTAGAGCTGCTTCATTGCTCAGTGGTGTCTCCGTTCCGAGCGGGATGGACAATCTCGTATGTAACGTCCCAGCAGGCAGGTCGCCGCCAGCGTTCATGCGTGTCTCACCAGCGGACTCAAACCGGTAGCTGAGGGCTTGGATCTCCTTCGCGTACCAGCGCCCGATCAAATCGCGCGTCCAATCCGTGTAATATGTCGAATAGTGATCCCTATCGCTGTTGTAGGCGCGCAGCCGCGGCAACTCAATTTCTTCAGCGAGCCCGAGGTGCTTGAGGAGTTCGTGGATATCACGATCCAAAGTCTCGTAACGCAGGACCCGATCCACCACGATCTCATTTCCTATGGCATAGATCGACCAGTTATTCAGTCGTACATATTCAGTGTTCCGATAGAAAACGGACCGCATATCACGATCGAAATTGAGGGTCTTGACGCGCTTTTTCCATTGGCGATGCGCATATAGCGAGATTTGCCTGTCCCATGGATTTCGTTCGATGGCGAATTTGTAGTAGCTGTCGAAAATCTTCGCACCGATTACGTCACGCACTTTTTTTGCCGTGGCATGGCGATGGAGGCCGAACCATTGTGGAAAATGATGCTTGAGCGCCCCGTGGTGAATCGGGGAATATTTCGCCCAGGCTGGCCGTTTCATGCTGGACTGATCATCATCCTCACCCATGAGACTCTGCAAAGCTAGCGTAAGGCTTGTGCCGCAGGTTTTTTCTGTCCGCAGAAATATGAAACGGAATTTGTGCGAGATGATCATCAGGCCAAATCGCCACGCACCTGGCCGACGATCTTCTTCGCGGCGTCGGCGAGATTGTCCGCGGGAATAATCGCCAAGCCGCTTTCAGCGAGAATCTTCTTGCCGAGCTCCACATTTGTGCCTTCGAGACGGACCACGAGCGGAACCGAGAGGCTCATTTCGCGCGCCGCTGCGATGATGCCTTCCGCGATGATGTCGCAGCGCATGATGCCGCCGAAAATGTTGACGAGTATGCCCCTCACATTCGGATCACGCAGGATGATCTTAAAGGCCTCTGTCACCTTCTCCTTATTCGCGCCGCCGCCGACGTCGAGGAAGTTCGCTGGCTCTTCCCCGTAAAGCTTGATGATATCCATAGTTGCCATGGCGAGCCCGGCACCATTGACAAGGCAGCCGATATTGCCGTCAAGCTTGACATAGGACAGATCATATTTCGAGGCGTCCACCTCTGCGGGGTCTTCCTCGTTTAGGTCGCGCAGCTCGACAATGTCGGGATGGCGGAAGAGCGCGTTTCCGTCGAAATTCACCTTCGCATCGAGACAGAGAAGATCGCCGGCCTCGGTTACGATCAGCGGGTTGATCTCAAGAAGCGCCATATCCTTTTCGAGAAAGATCCGGGTCAAGTCGCCGATCAGCTTGACGCATTGTTTGACCTGATTGCCTTTCAGGCCGAGGGCGAAGGCGATCTTTCGGCCGTGAAATTGCGAGTAGCCCGATGCGATATCGATGCTGACCGTAACGATTTTCTGAGGGCTTTTGCGCGCGACTTCCTCGATATCCATCCCACCTTCCGTCGAGCAGATGAAGGACAGGCGCGACGAACCTCGGTCGATCAAGGCGGAGAGATAAAGTTCGCGGGCAATGGCGGAGCCATGCTCGACATAGACCCGCTTGACAAGTTTGCCATCCGGGCCAGTCTGGACTGTCACAAGCGTCCGATCGAGCATTTCCTTGGCATATTGACCGACTTCCTCGACCGACCTCGCCAGCCGGACGCCGCCTTTTTCACCAGCCTCAGGCTCCTTGAAATGACCCTTACCACGCCCGCCCGCATGAATTTGCGACTTGACGACCCATACCGGACCCGGCAAAGCCTTTGCAGCATTGATCGCTTCGGCCGAGGTGAACGCTACCGCCCCTTCCGCCACCGGCACGCCATAGTCGCGCAGCAGCGCCTTTGCCTGATATTCGTGGATGTTCATGTCGTCTCCCGACTGGCTATGCGATTGGCGTTCGCGCCGGCGGACGCGGCGTCCAACATAAGAAAACTTTAGGCACCCATTTGTGACAGGCCAGGCGCAATGCGTATGCAGGCTTCCACCAGCGACTGGACGGCTCCGACCGAGCGAGTGAAATCCGCGCGCTCATGCGCATTGAGTTCGATCTCGACCACGCGCTCAACGCCCTTGGCTCCGATCACCACTGGCACGCCGATATACAGACCTTTGACGCCATATTCACCATTGAGATAGGCGGCGCATGGGAGGACACGTTTTTTGTCCTTGATATAGGATTCAGCCATTGCGATGGCAGCGGCGGCGGGCGCGTAGTAGGCGGAACCCGATTTGAGCAGACCAACGATTTCGGCGCCCCCGTCGCGCGTGCGCTGCAAGATTTCCTCAAGCCTTTCTTGAGTAATCCAGCGCATCTTCACGAGGTCGGTCAGTGGAATGCCTGCTACGGTCGAATAGCGGGTAAGCGGGACCATCGTATCGCCGTGCCCGCCTAGAACGAAGGCCGTGACGTCCTCCACCGACACGTCGAATTCATGTGCCAGAAAATAGCGGAACCGCGCTGAGTCCAAAACGCCAGCCATACCCACGACTTTGTTCCGGTCGAAGCCGGTGATGCGGTGCAGCGCCCATACCATCGCGTCGAGCGGGTTGGTGATACAGATCACGAAAGCGTCCGGGGCATATTTCTTGATGCCTGCGCCAACCTGCTCCATCACCTTAAGATTGATTTCCAGGAGGTCGTCGCGGCTCATGCCGGGCTTGCGAGGAACCCCGGCCGTCACGATGACGACATCGGCCCCCTGCAAATCAACATAATCATTGGTACCCCTCAGATGACAGTCGAAACCATCGACAGGGGAGGATTGGGCGATATCGAGCGCTTTTCCTTGCGGCATGCCTTCGGCGATATCGAAGGCGACGACATCGCCGAGTTCCTTCAGCCCAATCAGGTGGGCCAGAGTGCCGCCGATCATGCCCGCTCCGATGAGCGCAATCTTTTTGCGCGCCATGACATCAGCCTTTCGCGTTGGTTGTGTTAATTAGACATTGTGACTAGCCCGAAAGATGACGCGTCGCAAGACAACAGATAATGGCCGGCATGGTTTATCGCGTTTTTTCGACAAGGCCTGCCCAACACGGCGTTGCCCTTCCCATAGGCGGCGTTAACGGCAGCGTTTGAGCATCTCCTCGCTTTCAACCCCGCGGCGTGGCTTCAGAATCGCCGGATCAGCCTCTCGTGCGACCATGACGACGCATCGGGCCAGATCCAAATCCTCCATGATCCCGGTCATCTGCCGAAGCCTGGCCGCGATGTCGAGCCATAAGCCGATTTCGGTCGGGCGCGCTCGCAGGAACGGCCCTTCAATATAGTCCGCCATGGACTTGATGCGGTCCACGCTAAGCGGATGGGTCATTCTCAGCGTCACATATTTTTGCCAATCGTCATCCGACCTGAATTCGTGTCGATGCAACAGGCTGTATATCTGCGCTTGAAAGAACAGCGCGGCGCCGAGAGGGGCTGTGCCTGTCCTGCCCAATAGATCCAAGGCGAAACGGTCCGACTCCGATTCATCCGCCCGTGCTTGCTGCGCGGAAATCGCGCTCACAGGCTTATGCCGATACCGGATATGCCCCAGTTCATGAGCAATGACGAACGCGAACGCGTCATTCCGTAGCCTTAGCGAAAGCTCATCGACCGCTTTCGACGTTTTGTATGCGTCCGCAGGAATGCCGAGCGCGTCCAGGATTTTTGGAAGCTGTCCTCCAGGAAATACGTCCGCGCCACGGTAGCGAAGCATCGCATAATAGAGATCGATGGTACTAAGGCTCATCTTGTTGTGATAGAGCCATGCATATGCTGTCGCCATGTCTTCGAGCGCTCTGAGCGACATGACAGGCATGATCAGGAAGCGCCCATCAGTCGTCGCCGCGAAATTCAGTAGCTCGTCACCCTTTCGCGGCATTGGAAAATTGAAACTGAAATCGCCAATCGCTTTTTTTTCCTCCGCAGTCAGCGAAGGTTTCAAGCCCAGTTCGTAAATCTTTATGGCGGCGTTCCGAAGCCTGACCGCATCGGGCTTGAGATCGGCTTCGCTATAGATTTGCGCTATGGTTGCGTTTGGCGGAGCGATTGCCGACCAGCCCAGAACAACGAGTAAAGCGAAGCGCAAAAAAGCGAGCACAGCGAGCCTCCGTTTCTTTGCGGCCGCTCCATCGCAGCAGCCGGACGTCATGATGCGTAGGCGATTAAACCATGACAATGGCGCTCAAACGCGATGGCCGCTCGATAGCGGCGCACAGATCCTCGCCCGCAACATAGCTTTTCGTACCTTCGAAACGCATGATTTATGTTGTCCGTACGGTCCCCCATGCGTTCTTACGGGCGGCGGGGCCTTCGGGCAAGCCCTTCTGGAAATGCCGTCGGCAGCCTTGCGTACGTCCATTCCATGAGAAATCTTTTATTTCGTGCATGTATTTTAATCGAATCTCCCTAAGCAAAGCGTGCGCGCGTTTACCATTCCATAAGCGTTCCTGAGGCAAGTTGAGTAATTATCCGAAGTCGTGACGCGCGCGTTATGTCTATGTGAGGAGGCGTAAGATGGGGCTCATAGAAAGTTTGGTGGCGCCTGGTTTGCGCCAGTTCAATCCGTTTCGGCGCGGAGACGTTCACGCAGCGAATGAACGCTTACCTGGCCATGAGCCGGAGTTCGATCTTCGCTGGGATGAAGACGAGTGCGAACCGGCTCAAGAGGTCCAGAGACCTCAGCCCTCAACGGGGGAGCTTTTTCTCGTTTGTGAACAGTCGGGCCTTGGACCAGGCGGAAATCCGATTTTCGGCACTGCATTCGCCGCAACCGATGAAGACCTCGCCCTTAGCGAAGACGGCTATCTGATCAATGGAGCCGGGCAATTCCTCTTGGGCATGCCGCTGGACGACGAGGGACAGCCGACAGCGGGCGAGCCTGAAGTGCTGCGGCTCGAAACGGGGGGTATCGAAACCAGAGGGACAAGCCGCGTCGCTTATAGGGCTAACCTTCCCGCCTATCCGATGACGGCGAATGCAGATTTCGACGACGATCAGAGCGAGTTGCTCGATAAAACGCTTTTTGCGCGCGATCCTTCGGTTTACGGCTCAGGCATCGTACTTGGCGACGACCGTCTGAAATTTCTCGACCGATCGCTGGCGGGAGGCTCGATACGGCTCGTTTCGCCGGAAGGAACACCGGTTCAACTCGTATTGCGCTGGGCGAAGATGACCTCGGCTCGAAGCGCCGGCCGAGATAGCTGGAACCTTTTCTACCGTGTACGGCGAGATGCCCGGCCCGGCGAGGTCGCATGGAAAAATAGCGGTCACGCCTTCATTTTCAGCGCAGACGGACGTCTAGGCGAGGCAGCTCTCGTGGTCCCTGTTATGGATACAATGATCGACGGTGTCCGCATGGGCAATATATCACTCATTTTCGGTGCCGGCGGGGTAACGCAGTTCCCCGACAGGAGCGGGCTGGTCAAAGTCCTCAGGGCGGAAGCCGATGGTTGTCTCGGCGGGGCGTTTACCGGTCTGTCGATGTCGGGACGCGGTCGATTGTTCGCGCATTATTCCAACGGGGTGATGCGCCCGCTTGCCGATTTGCAGTTCAGCGGTCAGGAAAGCTGGTTTGAGAGCGATGGAGGCTGGCAAGACCCTCGCGAAAGGCGCGTTGCATAAAGCCTTCGGATCATTCGTTTTTTTGGAAAATTGCCAAACCGAAGCTAAAGCGATCG
>CAYVJO010000115.1:6126-7850 GCA_964451735.1 uncultured Hyphomicrobiaceae bacterium
CGCGTGTCCCCCAACATCCTCGCGCTTGACTTGACGGCGATTACAGCTAAATACGAGCCGCGTTGCTATCGGTTCGCTGTTTCCGAGTCTGTTTTCATCGAGGCGCCGTGCGGACTCGAAAAGGCATCGCATAAAGAGCGAGAGGTCTTGTATGGGCACCTCTGAACTGCCGGATGATTATCGGCCGTCGGAAGACGAACCCTTCATGAATGACCAGCAGCTTCTCTATTTCCGGAAAAAGCTTCTGGATTGGAAAGCTGAAATCCTGAAGTCGAGCCGTGAAACTCTCGATAACCTTCAGGAATCGGGCCAGCATCCCGATCTAACGGACCGCGCCAGTTCCGAAACAGAGCGGGCCTTGGAGCTAAGAGCTCGTGACCGGCAGAGAAAACTGGTCTCCAAGATCGATGAAGCCTTGATGCGCATTCAGGATGGTACGTATGGCTATTGCATCGACACGGGTGAGCCAATCAGTCTAAAAAGACTAGAAGCGAGGCCTGTTGTCGAACGCAGCCTTGAGGCGCAAGAACGTCATGAGCGCCGCGAACGAATTTACCGTGACGACTGATCGCACTACTTCGAAGCCGCGGTTCGCGCGATCGCAACATTCTTGGATCAGGGAATACTCATGGCTGTTTTGGTCACGGGTGGCGCAGGTTATATTGGCAGCCACATGGCTCTGGAACTCGTCGATAATGGCGAAACCGTCATCATTATCGACGATCTATCGACCGGACTGCACCGACTGGTCCCACGCGAAGCCCATTTCGTTGAGGGCGATGCGGGCGATGCTGGGCTCCTGTCCCGCGTTATCTTGGAATTCGGCGTTAAGGAAATCCTGCATTTTGCCGGCTCCATTGTCGTTCCAGAGTCCATAGCTGATCCGCTGGGCTACTACCTGAACAACACTGTGAAATCCAGGGCTTTGATCGCGGCGGCAGTCGAAAATGGCGTCCAAAGCTTCGTTTTTTCATCGACCGCGGCGGTCTACGGTATACCGGAGCGAGTACCGATCGCGGAAACCGCGCCGCTCGCCCCGATATCCCCTTATGGGGCCTCCAAGATGATGACTGAACGCATGCTCTCCGATACAGCGTCAGCGCATCCGCTACGTTACTGCGTCCTACGCTATTTCAATGTCGCTGGAGCGGATGCGGCGAGCCGGTCTGGCCAAGCGTCACCGAAATCGACGCATCTGCTCAAGGTTGCCTGTGAAGTGGTCACAGGACAACGGCCCTATCTGGAGGTTTTCGGCACCGATTATCCTACGCCAGATGGGACCTGCATACGGGATTACATACACGTGACCGACTTGGTCCGCGCGCATTGGCTCGCCCTACATCATTTGAGAAACGGAGGTGAGAGCCTGGTTATGAACTGCGGCTACGGGCGCGGATTTTCTGTTCTTGACGTGATCGAGACGGTCAAGCGGGTATCTGGCGTCGATTTCGAAGTCCGTATCTCGGCAAAACGACTTGGCGATCCTGCCGAATTGATTGCTGAAACAAGGCGCATCAGCGATTGTTTCCCTTGGCGTCCTCAATTTGAGGACTTAGAGCTGATCGTTGAGCACGCTCTGAATTGGGAGAAAAAGCTACAAGCGCATAAACGCGCTCTCAATGCAGAAGCGGAGTGATTCACACGACTGACGAGTGAAAGCGTTTAACCCGGCAGGGCGCCGCTGCCGCCGGAGATGGTTGCCAAAGTACTGGCACTGCCCTGTT
>CAYVJO010000116.1:0-383 GCA_964451735.1 uncultured Hyphomicrobiaceae bacterium
CGTAGGAGACGCCGCGTTGGCAAAGCTGGAACATCTCGTCGTACAGGACATTTTTCTGACCGAGACAGCCTGGCATGCCGATGTCGTGCTACCCGCATCCTCGCATGCTGAAAAGCTCGGCACCTACACAAACTCCAACCGGCAGGTCCAGATTGGCCGTCCAGTCCTGGACCCGCCCGGCGAGGCGCGGCAGGACTGGGAGCTGATCGCCGAGATCGCCCGCCGCGCTGGACTCAATTGGTCTTATGGCGGCGTCCCGGAGGTCTACACGGAAATGGCCTCAATGATGCCCTCGCTTGACAATATAGACTGGGAGCGGATCGCGCGGGAAGGCTGCGTCACCTATCCCGCGGACGCGGTGGACTCCCCGGGCAGCGAGATCA
>CAYVJO010000116.1:393-3176 GCA_964451735.1 uncultured Hyphomicrobiaceae bacterium
ATATTCTACGACGGCTTCCCGACAGCGGATGGGCGCGCTCGGATCGTGCCTGCCGATCTTCTGCCGCCTGACGAGCTGCCAGACGAAGCCTACCCGTTGGTGCTGACGACGGGGCGTCTGCTCGAACACTGGCATACGGGGGCGATGACGCGGCGCTCGGCAGCGCTCAATGCGCAAGAACCGGAAGCCATTGCCTCGATGCACCCGCGAGAGATCGGGCGGCTTGGGCTGAAGCGTGGCCAGAAAGTTAGGGTCGAGACGCGGCGCGGCAGTATCACACTGACCCTCCGGGCGGACCGCGATGTGAGTGCAGGCATGATCTTTATCCCTTTCTGCTACGGTGAAGCGCCCGCCAACGTGCTGACCAATCCGCGACTCGATCCATATGGAAAAATCCCTGAGTTCAAATTCTGTGCGGCGCGGGTTTCGCCTATTTCAAACCCGGCCTAGCGGTTCGATTGAAACAGAAGACGTGGCACCGGGGAACGCTTACGGACCTTAGTATTCGACCAACGGGTCTATTAAGCAAAACACATTCAATCCATCATAGTATGTGGGATGATGTTGTTGGATTAGGGGCGCGGGGGCGCAGCCCGGCATCCAATAGATAGGGATGGGAGAGATGCATGAGCAGCGTTATTTCGCGTGAAACGGAGTTGGAGCGAAAAAGCGTCAGCGTCGGGGATCTGATGCTTGATGCCAGGTTAATGATAGGCGCGATCGCTCTTGTAACGACCGCATTTTGGGCTGGCGTGATACAGCTTGTCTGTTGGGTAGTTGGTCTTGTCTTGCCAGAAATATGGTTGGCCGCAGTTTCCGCGGTCATTTTTTTGGTGCTCCTGCTTGGCCTTAGCTTGCCCGCGATTGCATCGCGTTATAGGGACGGGCCAAACTCGGATAGGACGCAGGAATAAACGGCAACTTGGAAATAGCCCACCCAAATTTTGATTACCGTGAAAAATGGGTGGATGGTTTCGCAGTCAATTTCTAATAAAATATAAACATATAGTCTGATACGAAATCGGACTTAAGAATGTGTCAGTATGGTGCGTTCATGTCTATGTTCAAGAATACGGAGTGGGGGGCGATTATCGGAGGCAAGGCGAGTTATGGAAATACGCAAGACTCTCGGCGAAGACCCGCTTCTGGATGGAGTGCTACCCAACGGTCTTTCTATCGGGGATAAAACGGTTCTTCCCGGCAATCTTATCCGCATTGCCATCGTAGATGATCATCCGATCATGCTAGACGCGCTTGTCCACACATTTGAGCGTGAAGACGGCTTTGAAGTCGTCGGTATCGGCAGTTCAGGCATGGAGGCCATCCAACTGGCTGAAATGCTGTTGCCAAATCTGATGTTGCTTGACATCAACATGCCAGGCGATGGTGTGCAGGCCGCTCGCACCATTTCGCGCAGCTGTCCCGCCGTCCGCATCATCATGCTGACGGCATATGATGGAGAGCAGCATGTTCTCGATGCCCTGCGGAGCGGAGCGAGCGGCTACGTTGTCAAGGGCGTTTCGTCCGAAGAGCTCATAAAAACCGCGCGCGCGATTTACAATGGTGAGGGCTACGTCTCGCCCAGCCTTGCCGCCAAGCTGCTGCGCAAACGGGGGCGGGTCAGCCTTAAGGCTCCCACATCCGAGGCCTTCGTCGATCTCACGTCGCGTGAGGAGGAGATACTGAGGCTCGTCTGTGAGGGATTTAGCAACCGTGAGATTGGCGAAACCATTGGACTGACCGAAAAAACGGTCAAACATTACATGACCAATATTCTGCAAAAACTCCATGCCAGAAATCGCGTGGAAGCCGCTCTCATCGCAAGGGAGCGCATAAACGGATAACATGCTCTAGATCAGGGTCATTTCAAATAGAAATGATCCCCATCTATAACTATTTGTTTGCGCACGATTTTTCAATAAAAGCCGATGTCGACTTTTTCTGATCGGGCTTTAACTGTGTCGGACTGTTAATCAGTATCGGCAATCGCGCTCTTTCCGTTTCTTTCTGCATCGGATTACCCAAAAAACCGCTTCCCGCTTTTCGGTCCAATGTGCAAATCGTATTCGACGACCGCGATGGCGTGAACCTATGGCGCAGATCGGCTATCACTAACGCGTGGGCTCGATTTTCGGAAGTTGCGTCATGCGGTCTTTCTGATCGGGATCGAAGAGCGTGTCCGGATCGGTTTCGCGGAGGAAATCGGCGATGATCCCCATCGTGAAGCGATCCTTCAAAAGCGGAGCATGGCCTTCGGCGTGCACGGTTATGGCGGCAAGACGAGGATGGCGTTCCGCCATCTCAGCGACCGTTCTGGCGCTCAGCAAGTCGGAATTCTCGCCTCTTAGTACGAGAACGGGATGTTTCTTAAGCGCCTCGAATTGTGTCCACATCGTCGGAATTTTCTGAGAAATGTCGATCTCGGACAAGGCGTTGGAGAGCCGGCTGTCGTAGGATTGCGCTGGACGGCCCTTTACATCGGTGAAGAGCTGACGAGCCAGTTCGGACCACTCCTCATCCGATAGGTTGGTGAAAAAACGCTTGTTCATCGATCGAACGAGCTCTGTCGCTTCATCCCAGTTCGATGGCACCGGCACCTTGCCGGCATAGCCCATGATCCTTGCGAGCCCGGCTGTCTCGATTTCCGGTCCGATATCGTTCAGGACCAGCGCCGAGATCGCGTTCGGGCGCATGATCGCCATCAGCATCGCGATGATCCCGCCACGCGATGTTCCGATGACCGCCACATGTTCAAGGCCGCGGATGGTCATAAGATCAAGCGT
>CAYVJO010000116.1:3186-7848 GCA_964451735.1 uncultured Hyphomicrobiaceae bacterium
TGAACGGTGAGTAATTCCGCCAGTCCGGATCGTAGTCCGATTGACCCCGCCCTCGGTAATCCGGACAGTACACCTCGCGCGGGCGGGAAGGGTGCGTTGAAAGGAAACTCGCCAGTTCTTGGAAATCGGCAGAGTTGCGCGTAAGGCCGGGAAGGCACAAAACCGGGCGAATCCCCTGTCTCGGTTCGCCGTAATGGCGGGCGTGGAGTGTAAGGCCGTTATTCGACGTGTAGCGTATGTCCTGCCAAGTCTGAACCCTTGTCTCTGCCATGACGTTCCAGTTCATTTTCTTGTGCGATCGGAAACAGCGAAACGATGACTATAGGGTTACTGCGGACTAGGCTTTACAGCAATTGTAAAGGCGATTCTATCAGTTCGCGGCCTTCAGTGTCATGAAAACGGGCTGATCTTGCCGTCCGCGATAAAGATCCTCTGCGAGGCGGAGCGGAGCATGATCTCCAAGCAATCGTGACCTGTAAACCTGAGCACTCTCAAGAATCTTATGCACATATTCGCGCGTTTCGGTGAACGGGATTCGCTCAATCCAGTCGATCGGATCGACCTGGCTTTGCCGTGGGTCGCCAAACTGTCCGACCCATTGCCTGACACGCCCCGGCCCGGCATTGTACCCCGCCAGCGCCATAACGTAGGACCCGTCGTAATTGCTGATCAACCGGCCAAGAAACGCCGTACCTAGGGCAACATTATAGGCGGGATCGGCCGATAGCTTCTTCTTTTCGAATTTCAAATCGTGCCATCCCGCAACCATTTTCGCCGTCGATGGCAGAAGCTGCATCAGGCCGACCGCGCCGGCTGAACTCACGATTTCCGGGTTGAATTCGCTCTCCTGCCGGGTCAGGGCGTGGATTAGGGCATCTTCGATATCCTGCTCGCTGGCAAGCCTATCGAAATTCGGTAAAGCGTTGGGATAGGCATATTGCTCCACGGGAAAGTCACGATTGACGGCGACTTTCGCCATGCGCACCGCCCGGTGGCGCGGAGCTGTCCGAATTGCAAGTTCGCAAAGCAGTATCATTTCCGGCGCGCTCTCGATCCTGCGGGCAAGGTCGTAAAGGAAAACCGACATCACATCCTGGAAATCCGCCTTTTGCGCCAGAACGATCGCTTTCATAACGTCCTTTGCAACAAAATCGTCGATCTCGCGCTGGCTCGGCGGAACGAAATTCCGCAACGCGACCTTCGCCCCTGTGGCTTCGATCATCTGATGCGCGAGTTGGCCGTAAAAAGCATGGTGATGCTGCGCGGCCTCAACGAAACGGGCAAGCGCAGCGCGTTCGTTCTTAAGCGCCAACTCCGCCCGTCCAAGCCAATAAGAAGCCCTGGCGCGCCGTTTTGGCAATCCTCCAGCCGCGGCTGCGGCAAGGAAATGACCGCGCGCATCCTCCGGCTCGTTCAAAAAGCGCAGAGCAATCCATCCGGCCAGAAATTCGGCGTCGCTCAAATCCCAGTGTTCCAGACCGCCGCCATGATCCTTTACGATGGCGTAAGCGGTTTTCGCCATGCCAGCATTGAGCGCGCTGCGAACATGTCTTTCGCGTTCCTTCCACCATTCGCCGGGATCGATCAGCTTTGCCGCGTTCTTGGGAGCCGACCGGAGTAAGCTCCAGGCTTTCTTGTCGCTTCCTGCGCGCCGAAGCCATTGAATCCGCGCCAACAGTACGGCAGGGTCCTGTTTGACGGCCCTGTCGAGGCGCGTAAGCAGGGTTCCTGCATTTTTCGCTCGCTTGACTGTTGCGATCCTAGCCTTGATCGAAGCTTTCCATTTGCCGTCGATAAGAGGGAGCAACCTTTCGATCGCGCCGAGATGGCGTTTATTGTCTTTCATGAGGAGATAATCGGCGCGTAAACGGTGATCGTCCTCGTTCAGAAAACGCAGCTTGCGTATTTTCTTCTCTGCCGCCGGTGTCAGCAGATGTTTGCGCCAGGCGTCGCGGAGCAATTCGCGTCCCGGTTCGGTGCGCCCCTGCGCAATCAAGGCCGTGCCAAGCGCTGCCAGCCCAATCCCGGTGGAGGGATGTTTGCCCTCGAAATAGGAGACGACCGTTTTGGGATCTTCCTCGCGCCAGAACAACGCATCCTCGATACTTTCCTCAAGGAGATCGCGGCTGGGCCAGCGGGGATTTTCGTCAAGGAAGGCGATCATTTCCGAAGCCGTCGTATCGGGGGCCTTCTTGCGGTAATAATACCACCGCGCGAATTTGGCCGCGACAGGATCGCGCAAGCTTTCCATCAGGGGGCGAGCGCTTGAATATTTCTCGCCATAAGCAAGCTTGACGAACTCCTTCAGCGCTGTGATGTCCGCCTCGGACGGAGAGTAGGATAGCAAAGGAGCGAGCGCCTTTTCCGCTTTCTCTTTTGCAAGCATACCGCTGGGCTCGGGCATTACGGCTTGGGCTGGAAGCGATGCAGGCGCTGTTTGCTGCTGCGGCGCGCCGCGTTTTGGCGGTACTGGGATCGATTTGTCCGATGCTTGGACTGGCAGGGGTATCGGCTCGGATGGCGTCTGGCTTTTGGCCAATCCGGTTTTCTTCGTCCGCTCGGCAGAGTTGGAACCGGTCCTGGTTTGAGCAAAATCGGACGTGCGGATATCTTCGCTGCCTTGACCCGGCGCAAAAAGCGCAGCTGTTACGCGGCTTTCGTTCGAGGGGATCGGAGCGCCGCCGCGCCAAGGTTGCGTCATCGCCAGAACTGCCGCGCAAAACGCCCCTGTAGCGGTCACGGCAAGAAAGGATCTGACGAGTGGGATGCGATTTTCAGGCTTGAGCATTTTGAAAATAGACTGCCAATCCCTTCGGTTTCATCATGGTATCCGCATCGCCTCGGAGCGAATTTTAAACATATTATAACGATGTCCGCACGTCGAGGCTAGCCGTGCCACTCCACGGTGAACCCCAGTTAATGATGGCGAAAAGTCTTAACAATGTCTTACAAAGCCTGCCCGTCGCGGTTTGCAAAGCGCGGCTTGCCGCTGGTCCGGGAAATCACTATGGTCGCAATGAGTGGATTCTGAGGCGCTTTCACGCGCTTGGCATATGCATGAAGGGCTCGCCATGTTCCGGGGATCGTTTACTGCGCTGATCACGCCTTTCGACAATGGCGCCTTCGACGAAGATGCTTTCCGTCGGATCGTCGAATTTCAGATCACCTCGGGCACGCACGGGCTCGTCCCGGTCGGCACGACGGGCGAGTCGCCGACGCTGTCTCACGATGAACATCGGCGCGTCGTCGAACTTTGCATCGAGCAAGCCGCTGGCCGGGTTCCGGTCATCGCTGGTGCCGGCTCGAATAGTACGGCAGAGGCTGTGGAACTGACGAAATTCGCCAAAAAGGCCGGAGCGGACGGCGTGCTGGTCGTCACCCCATATTATAACAAGCCTGGGCAGGAAGGCCTGTACCGCCATTACAGGGCTATCAACGACGCGGCAGAGATACCGATCCTGATCTACAATATTCCAGGCCGCTCCGTCATCGACATGAGCGTCGCGACCATGGCGCGGCTGTTTGCCTTGCCAAATATCGTCGGTGTCAAGGACGCGACGGCTAGTATGTCACGGGTCAGTCAGCAACGAGGGGCCATGGGAGCGCAATTCTGCCAGATGTCCGGCGAAGACGCGACGGCGCTCGGTTTCATGGCGCATGGCGGGCATGGTTGCATTTCCGTGACCGCAAACGTTGCTCCGGCGCTATGCGCGGCATTTCAGAATGCCTGCCACGCGGGAGATTTCGCGAAGGCGCTCATGCTGCAGGATCGGCTTATGCCGCTTCATGAGGCGCTTTTTGTCGAGAGCAACCCGGTGCCGGTGAAATATGCCGCCGAACGGCTAGGCCTGTGCCGGTCGGAGGTTCGGCTTCCGCTCAGCCCGCTCTCGGAGGCAAGCTGTCGCGTGGTCGATGAAGCGCTGCGCCGGGCCGAATTGTTCCTGCCGGAAGCCGTCAACGGTTAAGGCGCGAGGATGGCAGTTGCGAAAAAAGAGCCGCCGCGCAAGATCGTGGCGGAAAACCGCAAGGCGCGTCACGCCTATGAAATTCATGAGGTCTTCGAGACGGGGATAACCTTGTCAGGGTCGGAGGTGAAATCCTTGCGCCAGGGAAAGGCAAATATCGCCGAATCCTATGCAACCGAGCAAAATGGCGAAATCTACCTGATCAACGCCAATATCCCGGCTTATGCGGAAGCAAACCGTTTCAATCATGAAGAGCGGCGTCACAGGAAACTTCTTCTCCACAAGCGCGAAATCGCGAAACTGATTGGAGCCATCCGCCGTGAAGGCATGACGCTCGTGCCTTTGAAGCTGTATTTCAACGATCGCGGGCGGGCAAAGCTGGAATTGGCCCTTGCGCGCGGGCGTAAACTGCACGACAAGCGGGAAGCTGAAAAAACACGCGACTGGGACCGCCAGAAGGCCAGGCTTCTGCGCGATAAGGGCTGAGATTACTGTCGTATTGCTCGAAGCTTCGGCAACGGATTGCCTAAGCCCAACGATTCCCCAGCCTCAACGGGGGCAGGAGATATTGAGCCCTGGATTGCAGCTTGCGCAGCGAAGAACGCCACTGGCACTGTTATCCCAAGCAGGGTTGGCAAAACCAAGCGCATCGGACCGAAAAGTGCGCAGCGGTTTTCGGGCAAATCCGATGCTGGAA
>CAYVJO010000117.1:0-7843 GCA_964451735.1 uncultured Hyphomicrobiaceae bacterium
CGGCAAGGAACTGGTTGCGCGCGCGCTGCACGATTACGGTCAAAGACGCAAAGGCCCCTTCGTCGCCATCAACATGGCCGCGATTCCGCGTGAGCTTATCGAGTCGGAGCTGTTCGGCCACGAGAAGGGAGCGTTCACCGGTGCTCAGCAACGCACCATGGGCCGGTTTGAGCAGGCTGATAGCGGGACCCTGTTTCTCGACGAGATCGGCGATATGCCTATGGAGGCGCAGACGCGGTTGCTGCGCGTTCTTCAGGAGGGCGAGTATATGACGGTCGGCGGCCGCACGCCGATCAAGACGGATGTGCGGATCATAGCGGCGACGAACAAAAATCTGGAGCAGCAGATCAATCAGGGGATGTTCCGCGAGGATCTGTTCTATCGCCTGAATGTCGTTCCGCTCAGACTGCCGCCCTTGCGGGAAAGGCTCGAAGACGTAGCCGATCTGGTGCATCATTTTCTCAAAAGCGCCAAAAAGAATGGTCTGCCGCAAAAGACCATCCAACCCGATGCGCTGGAGCGTCTGAAGCGCAACCACTGGCCGGGTAATGTTCGCGAGCTTGAAAATCTTGTCCGCCGCCTGACCGCGCTCTATCCTCAAGAGGTCATAACGGCCGATATCATCGAGAGCGAGCTTGCGAGCAGCCAGCCCTCGCGTCTCGACGGGCCAGAGAACAAATCGAACAATCTGAGCGAATGGTTGGAAGGGTATCTCGCTGAATATTTTAACACTTATGGCGATGGCCTGCCGCCGCCCGGCCTCTACGACCGCATCCTGAGAGACGTTGAAAGCCCTCTAATCACGGCCACGCTGGCTGCAACGCGCGGAAATCAGATTCGCGCCGCCGAGCTTTTGGGTCTCAACCGCAACACTTTACGGAAGAAAATCAAGGATCATAAGCTTCGAGTGGTGCGGACACCGGCATAAGCCTGTCCAGCGGCTTGATCGCAGTCGTTACGGAATAGCAACAGAATTCTATGAATCAATCGATATAACTATCATTTCGGCCACATTTTTTCCGCAGTTGTCGCGAAATCTGTTTCTGTTTTGCAACATGGTGATTATGCTGCATCAGCCTGAGGGGTTTTCAAAGCGTACTGAAAGGGACTGAACACCGGCCTTCTTATCACGATCATGTGCTGAATGAGCCGTTGATTGGGGACACCAAACCATCGGCAAGCAGAGGCCGTCCGGCAATGACGGGGGAAAACGAGCTTCCTCGGCTTGGCTTTGAAACAGTTTGAGAAACGTTTAAGGGCCGTCGCGCCATAGGCAGCGAGGAAAGGTCGTTGAATTGCTGAGCGAGATCAAGCATTGGCTTGAGATGACGGTTGCCGCCGCGCGCGTCCGCGCAGCAGGACTTTTGCGAGGCGGATCGGCGCAAGTCACTGCGGTGTCTGGAGACCCTGTCTCCAAGCAAAGCGCGTCGCCACACTCATCGAAAAACGCGGGGGAAACCAGCCTGTTCATGCGTAGATTGAAGAGGCGGATTGCCAGGGCGCGCGCAATGTTGCGACAGTCTCTGAGAGAGGTGAGCACGGCCGCGCTCATGTCTTATGATGAGGAAGATGACAGCCGCCATCGGCGTATCGGACGCCGTATATTCCAAGCCGGTCTGGCAATCGTTTCGCTGTCATTGTTGTCGGGCATCGTCACCTATCTCGTGCTGACCGGCCTTACGCCTATCACGCCCACGCATGAAATCGTGATAACTGTCTGGCTGATCAACGGCGTGCTGATAACGGCGATGATCGCAATCATCGCCTTGCAATTGTTTGGCCTCTGGCGTGCGCGCAGGCGGGAAGCGGCTGGTGCGAGACTGCACGTCCGGATCGTCAGTCTGTTCAGCCTTGTCGCCCTGTTCCCTGCCATCTTGCTGGCGATCTTCGCGAGCATCTCGCTGGACCGCGGCCTCGATCAATGGTTCTCGGACCGCACCAAAACCATTATCCGCGACTCCGTCGAGGTCGCGAACGCTTATCTGAAAGAGCATGGCAAAACCGTTCGCGCCGACGCGCTGGGCATGGCGCGAGACCTCGAAAACGCCTCGCGCTTGCTCGACGACAATCCCGAGGCGTTTCATCGCTACGCGGCCGCGCTAGCCGTCGAGCGCCGCTTGCCTTTCGCCTACATTATCAATACGCAGCGCCAGCCGGTGATCGAGCTGATCCGGCGAGAGGAAGCGGCCTTCGATCCGCCGCCTTCAAAGTCGATCGAAGACGCTTCCGATGGTCGGATCGTAGATGCTGGACTGACGCTTTCGGGCGGGGTGGGCGCAATCAAGCGGCTGAGCAATTTTGACAATCTCTATCTTTACGTGCGCCGTCCGGTCGATCCCACCGTCATCGGGCATCTGCGGCGTACGGACGCCAATGTACGCGAATATGGCGCTTTGCAGAACCGCCGGTTCGGCGTGCAGGTGGCCTTTGCGATGATGTATGTCGTGATCGCATTGACGCTCCTACTTGCCTCGATCTGGATAGGCCTTTGGTTCGCCAGCAGGCTCATTGCGCCGATAAGGCGGCTGATCGGCGCGGCCCAAGAGGTGTCGGAGGGCAATCTCGATGTGACTGTGCGGGTGGAAAGCTCGCGCAGCGATACGGGGCAGCTTGCAGCCACATTTAACCGCATGACGACGGATTTACGCATTCAGCGCGATGCACTCGTCGGGGCGAATACGGCGCTCGACGAACGGCGCCGCTTTACGGAAGCCGTTCTGGCCGGGGTGACGGCCGGCGTGATTGGCGTCGACTCCAAAGGCGTTATCACTTTGGTTAATAGCTCCGCGGTTAATCTCCTCGGTCTTGCCGAAGCTGAACTCATCGGCCAACCTCTGGCTCAGGCGGCGCCAGAATTCGCCGCTGTGCTCGGCAAGGTTTCCGGCCATGCCCGCAAGGCTCTCCAGGCGCAAATCACCTACCGTCGCGAGGGATCGGATTTGACGTTTTCGGTGCGGGTGACGCAGGAAAGCGGCGGCAAGAAGGACTACGGCTTCGTGGTGACATTCGACGATATCACCGAGCTGGTCGTTGCTCAGCGCACCTCGGCCTGGGCTGACGTTGCCCGCCGGATTGCCCATGAAATTAAGAACCCGCTAACGCCCATACAGCTTTCAGCCGAGCGTATCCGCCGGAAATATGGCGACGCGATAACCACCGACCGTGAGGTTTTCGACCGTTGCACGGATACGATCATCCGTCACGTTGGCGATATTGGCCGCATGGTCGACGAGTTTTCTTCATTCGCGCGGATGCCCAAGCCGGTTTTCGAACACAGTGATATCGCGGCTATCGTCAAGGAAGCCGTCATCCTGTTCCAGATGAGCAATTCCGAGGTTGAATATCGCATGGAATTGCCGGAAAAGCCGTTGATGATCGAGTGCGATCGTCGGTTGCTTACACAGGCTGTCACGAATCTCGTTAAAAATGCTGGCGAAGCGATTGCGACGGCGCGGCAGTCCGGACAAAAAGGGGATGATTACCGGGGGATGATCATCGCGCGCGTCGTGCCTCAGGGGATGCGTTGCGGCATCGAAGTAATCGACAATGGCTGTGGTCTCCCCGTCGAGAATAGACATCGACTAACCGAGCCTTACGTCACGACCCGGCAAAAGGGAACGGGACTGGGGCTCGCCATCGTTCATCGGATCGCTGAGCAGCACGAAGGCGTTCTCGAACTCGACGACGTGCTGGACAGTGAAGACAAGGTTTCCGGAGCTGTCGTGCGGATGGTTATTCCGGTAAGCCGCTCGATCGAAGCGGGCGAGATCAGGGACGTCTCCGATGGCGAGAGCGCGGAATTCGTCGGGAAGCAATCGAAACGCCGCCTTACCGGCGGAAAACAGGGAGTAAGTTATGGCGTCTGACATCCTGATCGTGGACGACGAGGCCGACATTCGCGAACTCGTCTCTGGCATTCTTGAGGACGAAGGCCATGGAACGCGCCTCGCCAAAGACAGCGACGACGCCCTGGCCGCCATTCAGGAGCGCCGGCCGTCTCTCGTCATTCTCGATATCTGGCTTCAGGGCAGCCGTCTCGACGGGCTGGAAGTCCTCGCCAAGGTCAAGCGCCAGCATCCCGATCTCCCCGTTGTGATCATTAGTGGACATGGCAACATCGAAACTGCGGTAGCCGCAATCAAACGCGGGGCTTATGAGTATATCGAAAAGCCCTTCAAAGCCGACCGGCTCGTCCATGTCACCGCCCGGGCACTGGAAGCCTCCAAACTGAAGCGCGAAAACCGCGAGTTGCGCGAACGCAGCGCCTATGGAGCTGAAATCATCGGACGATCGGGCGTCATCAACGCGCTGCGTCATTCGATCGAGCGCGTCGCGCCGACCAACAGCCGTGTTCTGATTTCCGGCCCCTCCGGCTCTGGCAAGGAACTGGCCGCCCGCGTCTTGCATAATATGTCGCTCCGTGCAAACGGCCCTTTCGTCGCCGTGAACGCCGTCGCCATGGCTCCGGATCGTGTCGAGGCCGAATTTTTCGGCACGGAGGAATCGGGGGCCCAGCCGAGAAAGGTTGGCGCGCTCGAAGAGTCGCATAGCGGCACACTTTATATCGACGAGGTCGCCGATATGCCGCTCGAAACCCAGGGCAAGCTTCTGCGTGTTCTCGTCGAACAGAAATTCCAACGCGTGGGGGGAGGGCCAAAAGTTCAGGTCGATGTGCGCGTGGTTTCTTCGACGAGCCGCGATCTGGAACGTGAGATGGCCGCCGGCCGCTTCCGCACCGACCTCTTTCACAGGCTGAACGTCGTCCCGCTGAAAGTGCCGCCGATCGGCGAGCGCCGAGAAGACATCCCTGAAATGGTGGAGCATTTCGTCAATCAGATATCGCTGGCGACGGGTCTTCCTCCGCGCCGGATCGGTGATGATGCGATGGCCGTGCTTCAGTCCCATGAATGGCCCGGTAATGTGCGCCAGTTACGCAATGTGATCGAGCGTCTCATGATCATGGCAAGCGGCGATCCGGACACTGTGATTTCAGCTTCCATGCTTCCCGAGGACATCGGATCGAACGTCCCTTTATCGCCCAATGGCTCGGGCGGAGAGCATCTGATGTCGCTCCCCCTTCGTGACGCGCGGGAAATATTCGAACGGGAATATCTGATGGCGCAGATCAACCGCTTCGGTGGCAACATCTCTCGCACCGCCGAATTCGTGGGCATGGAGAGGTCTGCGCTGCATCGAAAGCTGCGTGCGCTCGGGGTGAATTCCAATGAACGCGGCGCTGATATTCGTCATTGAAGGCTCGCAAAAAGCAGCGTTCCATCCTATTTCACTTATTAAAGTTTTGTGGTGTCCCGTAGCGAAAGACGTCGAAACTATTCAGCCGTCTGATCCGAGCCGAAAGAAGGAATGCGTTGAATGACGCGCGTCGTTTACGTCAACGGTTCGTATGAGCCGTATAAAGAAGCTTGTGTTCATGTTGAAGACCGCGGCTATCAGTTTTCAGATGGCGTTTACGAAGTGTGCGAAATCAAGGCGGGCCAGCTTATCGATGAGCGCCGGCATACAGACAGGCTCTACCGCTCTATGAGCGAACTGAGAATGACGCCGCCCATGAGCCGGCGCGCCCTTGGCGTCATCCTGCGTGAGACGGTGCGCCGCAACCGGGTGAGGGAGGGCTTGGTCTATTTGCAGATCACGCGCGGCGTCGCGCAGCGCGACTTTGCTTTCCCGCCTGAAAATACGCCTGCAAGCATTGTGTGTTTTGCGCGTATAAAGTCCGTTGCCGCCGCAGAAAGACGTGCTGCGAAGGGCATAAGCGTGATCACCATGCCCGATATTCGCTGGCGTCGTCCGGACATTAAAACCATCTCGCTGCTCCCGAACGCCCTTGCGCGCCAGGCTGCTCTCGATGCAGGAGCGCAGGAGGCCTGGCTCGTGGACGATGCTGGTTTCATAACAGAAGGCGCATCCTGTAACGCCTGGATCATTACGGGCGACGGCGAATTGATAACGCGCCCCGCAGAGTCGGGCATTCTGCGCGGCATTACGCGCACGGTGGTCATGGAACTTGTCGAGCGGCAAGGTTTGCGCTTGGCCGAGAGAGCATTTACGGTGGACGAGGCAAAATCTGCGCAGGAAGCGTTCAACACATCTGCGACGGGCGTCGTCATGCCTGTTATCGCAATCGACCGCGTGAAAATCGGCACAGGCGAACCAGGGACTTTAACCTTGGAATTGCGGCGGTATTTTCATGAAATTGCGGAAGCGACACCAGGCTCTCACCTGCCATCCCCAGCCATAGCCGACTGATTTCATTCATAATCGGCACAATATGATAAGCATGGGCAAAAAATGACAAAAACAACTATGATAATAATTTCGTAAATTCGAAACACTGCGATAAAGCGAGCAGGCTAACTGCCCTTCAACAAAAAACGGAAAAAACATGGCCGCCGAAAAAGCCCCGAGCCTTCAAGATACGTTTCTCAACCATGTAAGAAAACAAAAGACGCCTCTCACGATATTTCTTGTCAATGGCGTCAAACTGCAAGGCATCGTAACCTGGTTCGACAATTTTTGCGTACTTTTGCGCCGGGATGGGCATTCTCAGCTCGTCTACAAGCACGCCATATCCACAATCATGCCAGGCGGACCGATTCAGTTGATGGACGGCGAGCAAAATGGAGGAGCATCTAGCTGATTTGACGGTCCCGCGCGATAAGGCCACAAAAGAAACGCCAAAAAGACAAAGGCGCGCCAAGCGTGAAATGAACGCTCCGCGCGACATAATGCGTGTCATCGTGCTTCACCCGGTCGTGGCGCAAAAAGCGCTACCGCATGCCGAGTCGGGCTCGGTTTCGCCACCACCTGTACCTCCCGAAGCAAGGCTTGAGGAAGCCGTTGGACTTGCGCGCGCCATTCAACTCGACATCGCGCAAGCCGGAACGGCCCGTCTTGCAAAGCCGAAGCCAGGAAATTTTTTCGGTTCCGGTAAGGTGGAGGAACTGAAGGGGGTAATCGAGGCCGAAAATGCCGGCCTTGTCATCATCGACCATGCGCTCACGCCGGTTCAGCAGCGCAATCTGGAGCGGGCATGGGGTGCCAAGGTGCTGGATCGCACCGGCTTGATTCTGGAAATCTTCGGAGACCGCGCCCGCACCAAGGAAGGCGTGCTTCAAGTCGAGCTGGCGCATCTTCTTTATCAGAAGAGCCGGCTTGTACGAAGCTGGACCCATCTGGAGCGCCAGCGTGGCGGTTATGGCTTTCTGGGCGGCCCAGGTGAAACACAGATCGAAGCCGACCGGCGCGTGATCGGGGAACGCATCGACGCGATCCGGCGCGATCTTGCCAGCGTACGCCGCACTCGTGAATTGCACCGCGCCGCCCGGCAGCGCACACCCTTCTCGACAGTCGCGCTCGCGGGCTACACGAACGCAGGAAAATCGAGTCTTTTCAATCTTCTGACTAAAGCGGACGTTGTTGCTCAAGATCAACTCTTCGCAACGCTGGATCCGACGATGCGCCGTCTGGCTCTGCCGGGTGGACCCGCGATCCTCTCCGATACGGTCGGGTTTATCTCCGATTTGCCGACCACGCTGGTCGCTGCTTTCCGAGCGACCTTGGAGGAAGTCTCGCAAGCTAATCTGATCTTGCATGTTCGTGATATTGCAGCGCCTTATTCCGCAAAACAGCGGGAGGATGTCGAGGCCGTTTTGAAAACGCTCGGCGTCGATGTCGAGTCGCACGACAACAAGATCATCGAAGTCTGGAACAAGATCGACCTGCTGGGCGGTGAGGAACGCCTTGCCCTTGAAACTCAGGCGCTCAGGCTCGACCGTCCACCGGTCCTTGTCTCTGCGACAACGGGCGAAGGGCTTGATATGTT
>CAYVJO010000118.1:0-1200 GCA_964451735.1 uncultured Hyphomicrobiaceae bacterium
GTGCCGAGCCAGGGCATCCCCTCGACCGCGCCGCCGACGAGATGGCCGATGCGCTCCTTCATTTCGCGCGCAGCCTTGTTGGTAAAGGTTACGGCGAGGATCTGTGACGGGAAAGCTTTGCGCGTGGCGAGGATATGGGCGATACGCGTCGTCAGGACGCGCGTTTTTCCGGTGCCCGCGCCAGCCAGAACCAGAAAAGGGCCGTCAACGTTTTCAACAGCCTCGCGCTGTTCCGGATTAAGCCCGGCGAGATACGGCAGCGCAGTGTGGACCATCGCGCGCTGCGATAGCGGCACGGGCGGTTTGCGGTCTGGCCCGTCTTGCTCGTGCGCAACGTAGCACGACGCTTTGTTGGCGGCAGGCTCGGCTTGTGGCACCCGTTTTCGACTCACTCTCATAAGATGACTATATCATCATTGCCTGATACGGAATCCAGACTTAAACCGCGCGTCCACATCCGATTGTATGACGTTTGGCCGCTGGAATTTCTTCTGAACCTTTCCCGGTCCCATGGCGACAGACCTTGCAAGGTAAGCAATTCAGCTTTCCTAAAAACGAAAGGGATCATCATGAAGACCAAAATTTTCGCCGCCGCGATCGCCGCCGCCGCAACGCTTGTCATGGCCAACTCGGCTTTCGCCTGTTCGCCAGGCTACAAGCCCGTCAAAATCCAGGGTAACTGGGTTTGCCAACTCGACGCCTCCAGCAGCAATACGCTCACCTCACAACCCCAGCCCAGCGCACCAAAGAGAACGAATGGTAGCCGTGAAATCAGAAGTGATATTGGTCAAAAATTGCAGCTTCAGGGCAACCATAGGAACAACTAAGCCCATATTGATTTATTCGCACTGAGCGGTCCTGAGGGACAATAATGGCTGCAAAAGGCGGTCTAACGATTGCCGGACATCTTAAGATCAGGATCATTTCTAAAGGAAACGATCCTGATCAGCATCTATGTGTTTCAAGCTCTATTGTTCCGAAAATGATATCCATTATATCGGATCTTATTCAAATGGGAGATGCGGGGCTGCCCGTGTCCATCCCAGCGCCCCTTGCGCCACTGCTAGAGACCCGGCCGGCATGAGGGCGTGATCCCGCTGGTCAGGATGAGTGCCAGGCATAAGGCTGCGCCGGGAAGTGGGACGCAGCTCAGTCCAATCATGACCTGACGACTTGCTCCAGGCGATCGCATCCCCTTCA
>CAYVJO010000118.1:1210-6786 GCA_964451735.1 uncultured Hyphomicrobiaceae bacterium
CCCGGCTTGCCAGCCCTCACATGGCCGAGATTAACCGCCGTCCCCATTTTACCTACGGCTCAGCAACTGAAAAGTGGCCGCCGCAGTACTGCGTTTCATATCCAGGCCGGGAAAGCGTCCGCAGGCATGCGACGTCGTCTACACCGTGACGCAAGCAAAATAAGGCATATCGAAACCACAAACTGGTCATTAGCTCGTAGCCTTCAATCCGGCTATAATCGAGGCTATGTGCGACGATCCCAGTAAAGGCTGTCGCCAGAGTTTGCCAAAGTTACCTCACAGCAAAGGCGAGTGAGCTGGCGCACGACCCTTTTGAATGCATCGGCGCGAGCACTCGCAGAACTGCAATGCCTTAAGCCCGAGCGAGGCCCATGACCTCCAATACCAGAATTGCCAACGACAATCAGAGCGCAGATCGTGCGGAGACGCTCGCGGTCCTGAAGCAACGGTTTGGCGCGCGCTATTCCGATGGCCTCGCACTACGAGAGCAACATGGCCATACGACAAGCTGGATTCCCAATCAGCCGCCGGAGGCCGTCATCTTTCCTGAGACGACAGAGGAGGTCTGCGAGATCGTTACACTCTGCGGGAAGAGCAGGACGCCAATCATTCCCTTCGGTGTCGGCACTTCGCTGGAAGGCCATCTGAACGCGCCGTTTGGTGGGGTAAGCCTCGATTTCGCAAGGATGAAGCGCGTGCTCGCGGTCAACGCCGACGATATGGATTGCGAGGTGGAGCCCGGCATCACCCGCAAGGAGCTGGAGTCGTATCTGCGGGATACGGGGCTGTTCTTTCCCGTCGATCCGGGAGCGGACGCTACGATCGGCGGCATGGCAGCGACGCGGGCTTCCGGCACGATGGCGGTCCGTTATGGCACGATGCGCGAGCTGGTCTTGAGCCTTACGGCGGTGATGTCGGATGGCAGCGTCATAAAAACAGGAGGCCGTGCGCGTAAATCCGCGGCGGGTTACGATCTGACGCGGCTGCTCGTTGGCTCGGAGGGAACGCTCGGCATCATAACCGAGCTTCGCCTGAGGCTATATGGCGTCCCTGAGGCAATCCTGTCTGCTGTTTGCCCATTCAAGACGCTCAACGGCGCATGCCGAACGGTCACGAGCGCGATACAGCTCGGTCTGGGCCTTGCCCGCATCGAATTGCTCGATGCGCTGACCATACGCACGGTCAACGCTCACTCGAAACTCGTTCTTGCCGAAACGCCGACCCTTTTTCTTGAATTTCATGGAACGCGCGCGGCAACTCAGGAGCAGGTCGAAATTTTCAACGTTCTTGCACAGGCGGAGGGCGGGGGGCCATTGCAATGGGCCGAGCGTGCCGAGGAACGGACACGCTTGTGGCAAGCCCGCCACGACGCTTATTGGGCGGCGCTTTCTCTGCGGCCGGGCGCTAAACCCGTCGTCACGGATGTCTGCGTCCCGTTGTCGCGCCTTGCAGAATGCGTGGCGCAAACTCACGCGGATATCGAGGCAATGGGACTGATCGCGCCGGTTGTCGGCCATGTGGGCGACGGCAATTTCCATGTGCTCCCGCTCGTCGATATGGAAAATCCTGAAGAAATCCGGCGCGTTGAGGCGTTCAATGCCCGTCTGGTCGAGCGAGCCTTGAACATGGGCGGCACATCGACGGGCGAACATGGTATTGGGACGGGAAAGATGAAATTTCTGGGGATGGAATTTGGTCCCGCATTGGCCACAATGACCGCCATAAAAACGGCACTTGATCCGAATAATATCCTAAATCCGGGTAAGATCATTGCTTTGCCTTAGGCTTTCTTTATTGTTCTCTAACGAATTTTGTAAAGGCTGATCACTGCCCGTTGAAGGCTGGAGGTTTTGTTGGGTTCGCTCCTTGCCACCCTTGCCACAATAGTCGTCACATTTTTCGCCGCGCTGCTTGCTTTGCCCTATGTCGTTGACTGGAACGATTATAAGGCCCAGTTCGAGTTGCAGGCTGAGAAGTTTGTTGGCCGTCCGGTGCTGATCGAAGGCCGGGTTGATATGACCGTTTTACCGGTGCCCAGATTGAGCCTGCGGGGGCTAAGAATTGCCGACGAGTTTGGCAAATTCGAAAGCCCCTTTGCCGAGGTCGAGGAACTGACCGCGGTATTGTCGATACCGCCCCTGTTCAGCGGCACGATCGAGGCCAAGGCGATCGAACTGGATCAGCCGATCGTCCGTCTCAAGGTCGATGAATTTGGCGAGGGCACCTGGCTAAGCCTGGGTCCGCAAGGGCTTGAAATACCCCTTCCGATACGCAGCGTGGTGCTGAACAACGTCGCTATCAAAGATGGCGCGATCGAGTTGCGGCGGGCGAGCCTAACGAGGCCAACCCGCTTGGACCGGATTTCCGGTACGTTCTCGGCAGATGGTTTGAGCGGACCGTTCCGATTTGCGGGCACGGGCGCGCTCGGCGGTGGCGATAAGGAAATCCGGTTGTCAGCCGCGCGCTCCGGCGATGCCTCGTCTTTGAGGCTCAAAGGCTCGCTCCGTTCTCTCGACGGTGTTAGCCTTTATCAGCTCGATGGCGAGGTCAAAGGGCTTGACGGGCCGGTCCATTACGTCGGTCCTGTCGCGGCAAGGATGGCGCTCGATACACAAGCAAAGCGCGCCGAAACCGATAAGATCGCCGAACCTCTGCCTGGCAAAGCCATCGAGATGAGAGCGTCCTCAAAGATCACGCTGGAAGACGCAACGCTTGATGATATCACCCTGACCGTAACGCAGAACGACCGGCCGCAATCCTTAACCGGTAACGCCTATGCATCATGGGCTGCAACGCCGAAACTTGATTTCTCGGTAGAGGCGTCCTGGCTCGACATCGATCAGATACTCGCGTCCCAGTCGGATGGCAGGCGACCGATACCGGCGGATGCGATCGCCGCCCTTCCGCGAATTTTCGAAGGCTGGTCCTTCAAACCGCGCCAGGGTTCCATCACGGCGAAAATCCAGCAGGCCGGCATTGGCGGGGATGTCGTCGAAAAGTTGGATTTCTCCGCCTCGCACAGCGATGACGGCTGGCGTATCGATACGCTTCAAGCGCGTCTGCCGGGCGAGACGGATATCGATGTTACCGGCATGCTTCCTGCTGGCGAGGTGCTTGCATTCAAAGGCGATTTCACGTTAAGCGGGAAAAACCTGTCGAGGTTATTGCGGTGGTCGGCGCCATCTCTCGGTGTGGTCGATACCGGTACTATTCAAAACTTTTCCCTATCGAGCGGTGTGACTTTAACACCGGAACAGCTTGCTTTCCGCCAGGCGAAGGGCGCTTTGGGCGAGTCCGCCTTTATGGGGGATCTCGTTCACGATTATGGCGACAACTCAAAATTGCTCGTTGCACTTGAAAGCGACCGCCTCGACTTGCGAACGCTTTACGCTTCGCATGGCACAGGAGGCGCTGATGGCGAGCCGGGAGAGCCCTTGCTCGCCGTCGAGCCTAACAGCGATGCGAATGACTGGTTGGCGCAGACGGTGCCGACCCGCAAGACCAAGCTTGCTGATGTTCTCGGCACGGTTTTCAAGGCCGACCAGTCGAATGTCAGCCTCCTGGTCTCGCAGTTGCAGCTTCCCGATTTCGAAGCCCGCGACGTTCGCACGGCGTTCCGCTACGAAAAAGGCACCTTCGACATACGCGAATTGAACGTCGCCACAACGGATGGCCTCAAGGTCACAGCCAAGGGTCGCATGACTGGCTTCGAAGCGAAGCCGGACGGCTCGCTCAGCCTGTCCATTGATGCGCCATCCGCGCAATCTGTGACCAATCTCGCACGCCTGGCAGGTCTTGACAGCGTCAGCCGCGGAGCGCGCAGCCGGATCGAGGCCTTGTCGCCCTTCAAGCTGAGCGGCACTCTTGATGCGTTCTCCCCCGAAAGCCGGATTGGCTTGACCTTTGCGGGAAATGCCGGCGGGAGCGAGTTGACATTCGATGGGCGGATGAAAGGAAGCCTGGATGCGCTGGGCGAAGCGGATGTGAATATTAATGGCGTCATTGGTAATGCTGATGGCCACCGCTTGATCGCACAGCTCGCGCCGGAAGTACCGCTTGGGAAGGCGCCTTCTCAGGCGGGCGCGGGATATCTCAAGGTCTCCGCGCTTGGAGCGATCGGCTCGGGGCTGAACAGCCGGATCGAATTGCGGACGCCTCAGGCCCGAGGAGAATTCAAAGGGCTTATTTCGGAGCTCGATGGAGAGCTCTGGAGCTTCAAGGGTGATCTTGACATGCGGGCCGCACAAGCGGAAACGGCACTATCCATGTTGCGCTTGTCGCCTGGAGGCGCTCCTGTCGCTGGCGATATCGACCTCAAAGCATCGATCTCCAAACAGGCGCGTATGTTGAACATCGCCGATCTCGCTTTGAAGATCGGCGGCGAAACCGTGCGGGGCGCAGTCAACGTCGATCTCTCCGGCGACCGTCCATCAGCTTCGATCGACATTACCGCTGCCTCGATCGTTCTGCCCAAAATCGCGGCTTATCTCGTTGATTGGGATCGCCGCGACGTGACCTCGCAAATCGCCGACGCTGCGAGCGGCGCGCCCGGAGTTTGGCCGAACTCGGCTTTTTCACTGAGCTCCATTCAGTCGCTTGACGCCCAGATAAAGCTTGCCGCTCCTTCGATTGCCCTAGCCGAGACCTTGACCCTCAACGAGGGGCTCATCGAGGCCGCTTTGCAATCCGGAACGCTCACTGTTAAACGCTTGGAGGGGCGGATCTATGGCGGGGCTTTCTTAGCCTCCGGGCATTTAAAAGCTTTGAGCGGCCGCGCGGGCTTCGAGAGCAAGATCAAACTCGAAGGCGCGGACCTTGCATCGATTGCGCGCGGAAATGGCGGCGGCGAAGTTGTTTCCGGCAAAGCCCATCTCGATCTGTCTCTGGCAGGTGAAGGGTTCAGTCCACGCGGTCTGATCTCTGTTCTCTCTGGTGAGGGGGCGCTCACCTTGGATGACGGCGTGCTGCAGGGGCTTTCGCCTTCTGTTCTGGGCAAGGCAGCAAGCGCTTATCTTCAAGAAGAAATACCTGATAAAAACCGTCTTGTGGCCCGGCTCGAAAATGAGTTTCACAAGGGCCGGCTGCCTTTGCATCAGGTCGCCATGCCCATCACCGTAAAGGACGGCGTGCTGCGTATCGCAACGGCATCTGTGAAAAGTCCGGATTATGATGTGCAAGCCGGAGCGCTGGTCGATCTTGCGTCTTTGCGATTCGACAGCGAATGGCGCGTCGCGCATCTTGAGCCGATCGACGGCGGACAGAAGCTGCCGCCTGTTCAGCTTGTTTTCGCAGGGCCGCTTTCAAGCTTTTCCGCCATGAAGCCGCAGCTCAACGCCGACGAGTTCGAGCGCTTTCTGACGATCAGACGCATGGACCAGGATATGGAGCGGCTGGAGACGCTGAACAGACAGCGCGGAGTCCCCGCGGCAGCGTCTGGATATACGCGCGCACGCAAACCGGCCGAGAGCGCGGCCACGGATGCAACCGGCGCTGCTATCCCCGCGCAGTCTCTTCTCAATGCGCCGCCCGTTGTTTTGAGAGAGAGCGATCTAAAGCCGTCTCCAACCTCGCGCAGT
>CAYVJO010000118.1:6796-7821 GCA_964451735.1 uncultured Hyphomicrobiaceae bacterium
ACGCGGCGTCGGCGGTCCCCCAGCATCTCGGCAGCGAAGCCGCCGCGACGGACCAACCTCTGGCAGGCGCTTGGTCGACCGGCGTCGAAACTTCGCCTGCACAAGAACCGGAGGCTGCGAGCGGCGAGCCTGCGAAGACTACGCAAACGCCGGAGGATTTCAGCGCTCGCATCCGTGAGGTCTTGCGCTCGCAGGGCCAGGAGGGACCTCCCGCCTATCGTCGATGATGTGGCTGATGGATCGAATTCGACCGCACTGTCCGGCTGACGGCCAGGTTCGATCCTAAAGATATGTAATAGCGCAAAGAAATCAGCATATATGTCTTGTCCGCAGGCTCCTGATTAGCACATCGTGCTTTAGTAAATGATGAACAGCAGGGAATCGTCCACTGGACGCACCGCTCCTGGCGTCCTATAGCTGCTTGCGATTTTCCATCGTTCGTCATTGAAAGAATAGCGCCGTGCTTGATCTGAAACTGATCCGGGACAATCCTCGAATTTTGAAAGACGCCCTCATCAGGCGGGGCCAGCCACAGGGCGAGGTTGAAACGCTGCTGGAGACAATTCAAAGCAGCGATGCCGAGTTGCGGCAAATCAAGACGAGCCTCCAGGAGGCGCAGGCGCGGCGCAACCAGATTTCCAAGGATGTCGGCAAGGCCAAGGCTGCCAAGGACGAGGCGCGTGCGCAGGCGCTGATCGCCGAGATGGGTGATCTGAAGAACCGTATTATGGCAGGCGAGGCCGAGGAGAAGCGACTTTCAGCCGATCTTGACGGCGTGCTCGCGGGCATTCCGAACAACCCTGCTGACGATGTGCCGCTCGGCGACGAGAGCGCCAATGCCGAAATCCGCCGCTGGGGGAGCCCCCGCAAGTTCGATTTCGAGCCGAAGCAGCATTTCGAGCTGGGCGAGGCGCTGGGCCTCATGGATTTCGAGACGGCGGCGAAGTTGTCGGGCAGCCGCTTCGTTGTGCTGAAGGGCGCCTTGGCGAGGATGGAGCGGGCGCTGGCGGCGTTCATGCTGGATT
>CAYVJO010000119.1:0-2860 GCA_964451735.1 uncultured Hyphomicrobiaceae bacterium
TGGCGATCCCGGCAGGGCTCGAACCTGCAACCCCCAGCTTAGAAGGCTGGTGCTCTATCCTGTTGAGCTACGGGACCATAAAGGGCACTCTCACCAGAACAGGATCATTTGAAATGGGCGCGATCCTGATGCATATCGATCTGTTTACGCACGATTTTCAAAAAATCCGATATTCATTTTTGCAGGTTACGCTCTAGCGCCTTTTCTGTTTAGTGGCACAATAGTCCGGAACGCTCTGTAATAAAACCCGCTCAATGCGTCCAACTGCCTATACGGCCAAATTTAAAATTATCGGCGTAAGCTTTTTTTGTGAGCGCGCGCGGGCGCGGTTCGTAAATCCTGTAGGGAATGCCGTTCCGCATCGCATAGGCAACAGCCTCTTCTTTCGTGTCGAACCGCAAGCTGATCTGTTGTTTCATGTCGCCCGATGAGGTCCAACCCATAAGCGGTTCCATTTCGCGCGGCTGATCCGGTTCGTATTCCAGCACCCAATGCTGGATCTTCGCCTTACCGGATTGCATCGCCGTCTTGGCGGGCTGATATATTCGTGCAAGCATATGTTCGATCCTGCTACATTCAAAATCATTAACAATGAAAGCAAAACAAAAAGCTGCGCCCGAATGGCCGCTTTCTATTTCACACAGGCCGGCGCGACTTGACGGCGGCCGCCAAAGTTCCTTCGTCGAGATAGTCCAACTCGCCGCCGACCGGAACCCCATGCGCGAGCCGTGATATCGTTACGCCGGCGTTTTGCAGTTCTGCCGAGATATAATGCGCGGTGGTTTGCCCTTCCACCGTCGCGTTGAGGGCGAGCAGTATTTCGTTAACGTCCGGCGCTTGCGCGCGCTCGATCAGCTTACCGATTGCGAGATCGTCCGGCCCGACGCCGTCCAGAGGGGAAAGCGTGCCGCCCAGAACATGATAGTGAGCGTTCATGACGCCTGCCCGCTCCAGCGCCCAAAGATCGGCAACATCCTCGACCACGCAGATCATCCCTTTATCCCGCCTCCCATCCTGACAGATCGAGCAGGGCGAGACTGTATCGAGATTGCCGCAAGTCTGGCAAAGGAGGATTTTCTCCGCAGCATCCGCCAATGCACGCGCCAAAGGCTGCATAAGCTGCTCGCGCTTCTTGATCAGATGCAGAACAGCCCTGCGTGCCGACCGCGGACCGAGGCCGGGAAGCTTGGCGAGGAGGGCGATAACAGCCTCAATTTCAGGGCCTGCTGCTTTGCGAGTCATGAAGGAATTAATAATCATGCTAAAGGCGCGACACTTTCATCCGGAATGAGGTGTTTGTAAACTTAAGAAATGAGAGCAACGCTCATAGCGAACAGCAATCCGAACATGAGGAACGGGATTGCACCCAGAACAAGTACGATAGCCATATACCGCTCGACGCTTGCGTTGCGCCTTTAGGAGAGACGCGTTTGGAGGCGGAGGAACCGATCTTGGTAGAGAGCAGTAAATGCCTCGACCGCAGTCAAGCTCACAATGAAGAAAATTACGCCGTCAATAATTGTGACGCGATGTTGCGTCGACGACAGCATAAACAAACCTATCCCTCAGTTTCGCCGAGAACGCCGCAAGTAAAAGCTGTAAGTTTACGTACAACAGCTAAACCGATAATGCGACGGGGAGAATTCAGAACAGTTTAAGCCCTGGCGGAAGTTGTAGATCGCCGGCTAGCTCCTGCATCTTGGCCTGGAGCAGGTCTTCCGTCTTGGCTTTTGCATCGGCATGGGCAGCAACGATCAGATCCTCCAGAATTTCGGCTTCGCCTTCTTTCAAGAGGCTGGCGTCGATCTTTACTTCGCTCATCACGCCTTTGCCGTTCAGCGTAATCCTGACAAGACCCGCTCCAGCCGTACCGGTCTGTGTGATCTGCTCGACCGCGCTTTGCATCTCCCCCATTTTTTCCTGGAGCTGCTTTGCCTGTTTCATCATATCCATGAGGTTTTTCATGGCAGTCCTTTCGGCGTTAGGTCCGGTTCGATAGCGCTGTGAAAGTATTAATGTATTGCACAGGAAATGGGTGTGCAGCCGCATTCGTCAATCTTTTTTCGCTGCTTCCTTTCCATTGTCGGTCTCATGCACGGAAATAATCTTGGCCTGCGGAAAATGGCGCATGACCGATTGCACCGCCGGGTGGCGCTTGGCCTCTTGCGTCATGCGGGCCTCCCGCTCGCGGCGGGCTGCTCCGAGAGGCTTCTCCCCCCGTTCCTCCGTCAGCGAAATCATCCAACGCTCGCCCGTCCAGTGTTTCAGCTTCCGGCTGAGATCGCCAGCCAGATCCTGCGGCGCGTCTTCCAGCAGGTGCAACTCGATATGCCCCGGCTTGAAACGCACCAACTCCGCGCTTTCCTCCAGGGCAATCTGAAGCCTGACGTCGCGTTTTTCCGCCGCCAAGGCGACGAGATCGGTGAAGTTTGCAAGCCGTGGGGTCGTGGAGAGCGGCACGGACAGCCGAGCTTGAGCGCGGGGATCAACGTCGCTTCCGACCGCGCGCTGTGCGGATGGATCACTGGCCGCGCCAGACGAATCAGGAACATAAACATTTGAACCTGATTCGTTCTTTGAAAGTTCTGGCTTCGCTTGAGAATGCGCTTGCCCGGTCAACCGGCGAATGATCTCATCGGGCGGGGGCAAATCCGAGGCATGGCACATCCGGATCACGAGCATTTCCGCCGCAACGATTCCCCTGGGCGCGCGTCCGATCTCGTCAAAGCCTTTGAGCAACATCTGCCAGGCGCGGGCAAGCCCTGCGACCGAGAGCCGGTCTGCAATCGCTTTCGCCCGAGCTCGTTCGACCGCGGTTAGTGCTGCGCCTTCGTCATCGCCCGCCGATTTAATGCGGGTC
>CAYVJO010000119.1:2870-7804 GCA_964451735.1 uncultured Hyphomicrobiaceae bacterium
GGTTCACGCCGCGACCCGCATTAAATCGGCGGGCGATGACGAAGGCGCAGCACTAAGCGCGGTCGAACGAGCTCGGAGACAATCTGTAATGGGTCCGCCCCATCGCTATGCAGAGCATCCAGCAGCGCAAGTGCTTCTCCGGCTTTGCCCGCGAAAATAGCGTCAAGCAGATCATAGAGGCGGCCGCGGTCGGCGAGACCGAGCATGGACAACACCTCGGAGGTCTTGATCTTGCCGCCTCCATGAGCCAGCGCCTGATCGAGGATCGAAAGCCCGTCGCGGACAGAGCCTTCGGCGGCCCTGGCGATCAGCATCAGCGCATCTTTCTCTGCCTTTTGTCCCTCGGCCTTCACGATCATGTCGAAATGACCGGCCAGCAGCCCAGCATCCACACGGCGCAAGTCGAAGCGCTGACAGCGAGAAAGCACTGTAACAGGGACTTTGCGTATCTCGGTCGTCGCGAAAATGAACTTCACATGGGGCGGCGGCTCTTCCAGCGTCTTCAGAAGCCCGTTGAAAGCTGCTTTCGAGAGCATATGAACTTCGTCGATTATGAAAACCTTATAGCGCGCATAAGCCGGTTTATAGCGCACCGACTCGATGATTTCGCGAATGTCGTCAATGCCGGTATGGGAGGCCGCATCCATCTCCACCACATCGACATGCCGGCTTTCGATGATCGCCTGGCAATGATCGCCAAAGTCAGGCATGTCGATTGTGGGACCAAGATCCTCGCCGGGCTTCGAATAGTTCAGGCCGCGGGCGATGATCCGCGCCGTTGTAGTTTTCCCGACGCCGCGCACGCCGGTCAGCATATAGCCTTGTGCGATTCGTCCGCTGTGGAACGCATTTCTGAGCGTGCGCACCATTGCGTCTTGGCCGATCAGATCCTCGAAGGTCCGTGGGCGATATTTACGGGCAAGAACGAGATAAGGCTTGGTCTCGGCGTTCATTGGTCGCCCCGGCTTTCCTGGCTTAAGGCCCAGCAAAAGAAACAGTCTCCCGGGCGCCCATACTCTCAGCAAGATCCCTGCATGGCAACAAGCTAACAGCCGCCTTGGCCACACGCAACCAAGGCGATATTCATGGCGAAAAAGCCTCTGCACCAAATGCGTGTTATCCCGATGATCAGATGATGGAACATGTGTACCGCGCGCATTTTTTCGGGACAAAACTCATATGAGGGGCACAGCCTGTTCACCTGCTATTAAGCGATCAACATACTGTAAATCATATGAAAATTATAAATCAAGCTTTCATCCCAAGTTACATTTTATCCTGAATGCCACAAAAACGACGCGTTCATCAGGCCTACAACTAAAAATGGTACTAAGATTGGGAAAAAAGGCTTGTTCTCTTTTTGTTCCTAATGCATAAAGGCCCCATGATCAAACGATATGAAACCGCATACAGCGCCGGGCCGATGCCAATGGCGCTCATTTTTCTAGAAGGAACATTTGAGGCGCTTCCATTCGAGGTGCGGCTCATGGAGCCATGGTATGGCTGTCAGTTTGTGGATGGAAAACGTTTGAAGCCTGCTCAGCGTTACGAGGTCATGCGGCACGGTTACGCCATTGTCAGAGAGGGCGATTTCCGGGCGCGAAGAGCTGCGTAATCGGGCTTTAAGGCTGTGATCGTGTCCGAAACAATCACCTGGCTATGCTGGCCCGGATTTGATCCGGGTCACAAAGCCAACCAATCGTTTACAGAGTCGTACCGAGCTTAGAGCGGAACCCGCAAAAGTGGACACCGGTTTTGCGAAAAGATTACGCCAAAACAAGATGCCAAATCCCCGTTCTCAGTCCATCAGAACGGATCAGGCTTTAAACCCCGGCTCAGAGCCGGGGCAACAGAAAGGTTTATGACGCCGTCTTCTTTAAAAGCAAAACCGGGTCCACTTTTCGGAACGCAGCATATGCCGGGCGCGCGTTTATCCCGAAAACCGGGTCCACTTTTCGGAACGCAGCTTATGCCGGACGCGCGTTTATCCCGAAAACCGGGTCCACTTTTCGGAACGCGCTTTAAGCTGCCTGAACCTCTGCAGCCTCGACAATCCAAGCTTTGAGCTGATTCTTTGGCTGAGCGCCTATTTTTTGCGCCGCGACCTTACCATTCTTGAAAAGCAGGAGAGCCGTAATCCCGCGAATGCCAAATTCGCCGAGTGTGCGCGGATTTTCATCGACATTCATCTTGACGATCTTAACCTTACCGCCAAGCTCCGTTGCTATTTCCTCAAGCGCCGGAGCAATCATACGGCAGGGACCGCACCATTCCGCCCAAAAGTCCACCAAGACAGGCTCTGAAGCCTGAAGAACTTCGGTCTCGAATGTATCGTCCGAAACAGCTATAGGCGCCATGGTATTCTCTCCTGCGATTGAGATCCACCCAGTGTGTCCGACTTCAGGCAGACCCTGTCAAGATTATGTTCTACGTGTTGCTACAACTGGGCTGAAACTGGCGCGTTATCAAGGTGGCGCGATTTCACGAATTTGTAAAACATGGCCTCGCCTTCCTCGATCAGCTTGGGCGTAATGTCCATAAGCAGGGGGTTCTCGATCCATAACAGAGCGGCGCGAATCTCCCTCGCCCCGAACACGCGCGCAATCGCGAGGCGGTAGGCGGCAAGCTGAGCGAGATACGCAGACGGGATGGCGTCGAGCGAAGCCGGTATGTCCGCCCCGGTTTTGTAATCGAGTATTAACGCCTCGTTCGCGCGAAGGACCAGCCGGTCGATCTGACCTGTTACGCGGATTGGCGGTCCGTTTTCCCAAATCGGGTCTAGCAAGGCTGAAAAAGGCGTCTCGGCGCGGCTGCCGGGACCGAATATGTCGCCGAATTGCGGGGATGTCAGGATGTGTATGGTTTCGCCAAGCATGATCTGGCGGTCGGCAGCAGGCAGATCGGCGCCTTGGCTTGCCAGAAAATGAGCGCCGCTTTTCTCCCAACCGTCTCGCGGCATCGAGGGAAGCTGCTCCAGCAGCCGGTGAACGAGCCGGCCCCGCAAGAGCGCCTGTGCGCGCGGTCTCGGCGTAGCTGCGTCATTCCTGGCATCTGAACCGCTTTGAGCAGGGTCGAGCCGCGACGGGTTGATCAAGATCGCGGCTGGCGTTTCGTCTTGGCGCCAGCCGTCCCACTCCTGCGGGAGAACCAGTTCTGCTTGTGCGTCGCGCGCCGGGATGTCAGGAACAGGCGTGACTTGCGGGCACTCCATACGCAGGACCTTGTCCCCCGCATAGCCGCAAGTCTCGGTCAGCCGTTCCTCCAATCCGTCGTATATGAGATCGTACCAGCATCCCGTGTCGCGTCCCTTTTTGCCTTGAAACCCCCCGACATAAAGCCGGTCACGCGCCCGGGTCATGGCGACATAGAGCAGCCGCCGGTATTCTGCGCGTTCAGCCTGTTGCGCGGCGTCGTACGCTTTGCCTATGGCTGGCACAAGGCGCGATCCGGATAGGAACCACACAGGCAGGGACGATGCTCCAAAAGGAGATGGCTGCCGTTCTATATCTATAAGCCCGCCGCGCGAGGCGGTTCTTGCCGAACATGTATCGGCGAGGAAAACGATATTCGCCTCAAGCCCCTTCGAGCCATGGACAGTCATGACGCGAACCTCGTCCCGGCCGGCGTCCATATCCCGCTTGACCTCCGTTTCGGCGAGGCGCAGCCAATGAAGGAAACCCTGGAGCGTTGGTGTTTCGACAGCTTCGAAGGTTAGAGCCAGATTGAGAAATTCGTCGATGGCGTCGGCGGCATCTGGACCTAGTCGCGCCAGGAGACGCGCGCGCATGCCGTCCCCTTCGAGCCGCGCCATGTAAAACTCGTATGGCTTCTTGGAGCCGGCCTCTGCGCGCCATGCGTCCAGATGCTGCACGGCTTCGGAGAATGCCGACATCTCATGCGCTTTTCCGGAAAGGGCTGCAAAAAGCGGACCCGTGCGTGCGTAAGCGGCGTCGAAGAGCTCCTCTTCGCTAAGCCCGAAAATCGGGCTTTTCAGCAGCGTGGCCAGCGTCAGGTCGTCTTCCGGCAGCAGCAGAGCCTCGCCCAGCGCCATCAGATCCATTACCGCGAGTTGATCCGTTATGATCATCCGGTCCGAACCTGCCACGGGCACGCCAAGGCTTTTCAGAGCCTTCACCATGGGCGCGGCGAAAGGTGCGCGCTTGCGTACCAGAATCAAAACGTCACCAGCCGAAATCGGACGGTTCAAAGAGGCAAGCTTTTTTCCGCTATCGAGCCAAAAGCGGATTTGCCCTGCAATCTTTGCCGCCAGCCGATACGCCGAAGGCGGCGCGGCCGCAGCCTCCGAAAAAGGCTCCCATGCGGGGACGGCGCTGGTTGGCACCGTTTCGAAAGGCTGCCAAATCTCGACCAGCCCCGCCTCGCCTTCCCGATGAGCGAAATGGCGCACGGGCCGGTCGTCCGCCGTCAGCCCGACCAGCGCTTCGGGACTGGCGAACACCCGATCGACCGCTTCGATAACCGCGCGCGTCGAGCGGTAGGACAATGTTAGCGGCGCTTCGAGCCAGGACTGGTGGGCGGCGCGCGCTCGGGTTGAATAGTCCCGGCCGGCCTCGGCGAACAGACGCGGATCGGCTCCTTGGAACCCATAAATCGACTGTTTCTCATCCCCCACCGCAAACAATGTGTCCGTCCGGTCCTCGACGCCGTCGCCTGCGAAAAACTCGGCCGTCAGCGCGCGCACCAACGCCCATTGCGCCGGGCTCGTGTCCTGCGCCTCATCCACCAGAATATGCCGCAAATCGCTGTCGAGGCGGAACAGTACCCAGGCGCTGGCGTCCGAGCGTTGAAACAGCGCCGCCGTTTTGGCGATGAGACCGTCGAAATCCATGGCCCCGCGCTGGAGTTTCAATGCCTCATAGCGCTCGATCACGGCGCTTGCGAGACGGTAGAGGGCGGCGGTCGCGGCGGCGCAG
>CAYVJO010000120.1:0-6403 GCA_964451735.1 uncultured Hyphomicrobiaceae bacterium
CCGGCGAAGGTCCAGTGCGACATCGATGTAGACCACACCGTTGGCGGGAATGTCGTGGGTCAGAATGCGCACTCCCGCATGGTCCCCGGTCTCTATGGGAATGTCCGGGTGCTTGAGGGACAGGTCCTTGAGGTTAAGACGCGGGATGGCCGCAATTGAGTCCGGGCTGTCAGGCGTTTCCTGAAGACTCTTCAGGAGCCGGGTCTCCTCTACGAGCCTTCCGATATCCTCCGGGCTTAAAGCGGCCTTCGCCTTGTCGAGCCTTTCGCGCTCCTCGCGCGCCTCGCGTCCGGCAAGTTCGGGGTCTGGCTCGAACAGAATCACCGTGCGGTGCGGGTTTTCAAGGAGCGCAGCGCGGATCAACGTCTCAAAGACCGGCTCGCCTTTGGCGATACGTTCTTTGAGCGCTTCAAGCGGGGCGGCCCAAGCCAGCGGAGCGAAGGGATCGCGCTCGTAATTCCAGAATTGCAGCGCCCGGAACATGAAGCCGAGACCGCGCGGAAATGTGCCCATGTTGCTTTCGCGCAATCGGAATTCGATCGTGTTAAGGGCAGCTTCGACCGTTAGCGGATCGACACCGTTCTTAGACAGCTGCGCCAGCGTTTCAAAGATCAGCGCCTCCACCGCGCCGCCATCGTTCGGATCGATGCCCTTCAAACCGGCGCCGAATTTCATTTGCAGCATCGACATATTCAATCCGGAGCCTGTCAGATCATCTCCGAGACGCGAATCGATGAGCGCCTTGCGCAGCGGCGAGGCGACCGTGCCGACAAGTATTTCGCTCAGCGCGGCATAAGCCAGATTGGTTTCGACGTCCTCGGGCGCGTCGATCATCCAGTTCACCGTAAGACGCGCCTGTTTGCGGGACTCCCCTGCACCGCTGACCGGCAAGGCGCTGCGTAAGGCACGCGGCGCATCGAAGCGCGGCTGGAGCGGAATATGCGATGATGGATCGATACTGCCGAACTCTTCGAGAACGGACCCTAGGATTTCCAGACGCCTTTCGGGGTCGTCATCGCCATAAAAGAAGAACTTCGCGTTGGACGGGTGATAAAAGCGCTCGTGAAACGCCTTGAAGGCGTCATAGGTCAGATTTGGAATTTCGGCCGGGTCGCCTCCGGAGTCCACTCCATAAGGGGTATCGGGATAAATCGACTGCTGCGACAGCCGGCTGACGCGGCTCTCGGGCGAGGAATAGTTTCCCTTCATCTCATTGAAAACGACGCCTTTATAGATCAACGGAGCGTCGGGAGCATCGATTTCGTAATGCCAACCTTCCTGTTTGAGCGTGTTCTGCGTAATGCGCGGGTGCAAAACGGCGTCGAGGTAAACATCCACGAGATTATAGAAATCCTGAAGATTTGTGCTTGCCACCGGATAGACGGTCTTGTCGGGGAAGGTCATGGCGTTGAGAAAGCTGTTCAGTGAGCTTTTCAGCATTTCTAAAAAAGCCCCCTTGACCGGATCCTCCCGCGAGCCGCAAAGCACGGAATGCTCCATGATGTGCGCAATGCCAGTGGAGTCGGATGGCGGCGTGCGAAAACTGACGCCGAAGACCTTGTTTTCGTCATTGCCGGACAAGGACAGCAGCTCAGCCCCCGTCCTTTCATGGCGGTATAGCTGCGCCATGCAAGCAATCTCGGGCACGTATTGCGCACGCGCCAACTCAAATCCATGTAATTGTGTCATTCAGCCTCGCTCGTGGACGTCACGCATTTCCTGATATCTTTACGGAGCATGTCAGTCTTCAAGGATTGCGGGGCAAAATGACACTGAAAAAATGCGGCCAGGCTTGTTGCGCTCACTCCAGCTTGCCGCGTAAGACAGTCAGAAAGAAACAGGAAATCGCTTCTGCCGGATAAGTATGTTAGCTATCGAAGCGAAATAACAGTCTATCGGAGGCGTTTACGCTAGCCCTTCTCTCGAATACAGATAACAAAAGTCACTGACAGGACATTTTATGACAGCAACGAACGCTATCGCCGTCGCTCCTGACGATAACACCTTCTTCTCGGCATCGCTGTCTGCGAGCGATCCTGAGATTTACGCTGCTGTTTCAAGTGAATTGGGCCGGCAGCGCCACGAAATCGAGCTTATCGCTTCGGAAAATATTGTTTCGCGCGCGGTCCTGGAAGCTGCTGGAACGGTTTTAACGAACAAATACGCCGAGGGATATCCGGGAAAACGCTATTATGGCGGTTGTCAGTATGTCGATGTCGCGGAGACGCTGGCGATCGAACGGGCCAAACAGCTGTTTCACTGCGATTTCGCCAATGTTCAGCCGCATTCGGGATCGCAAGCCAATCAAGGCGTTATGCTGGCGCTGGCGCGGCCAGGCGATACAATCCTCGGTATGAGTCTCGATGCGGGCGGCCATCTGACCCACGGCGCGGCGCCGAATCTTTCCGGTAAATGGTTCAACCCAGTCCAATACGGAGTGCGCCGGGAGGACGGCCTATTGGATTACGATCAAGCCGCGCGCATGGCGCTTGAGCATAAGCCGCGGATCGTGATCGCCGGGGGTTCAGCCTACTCGCGAATAATCGATTTCGCCAAATTCCGCGAGATCGCTGACAGCGTCGGCGCGTATTTGATGGTGGACATGGCGCATTTCTCCGGGCTGGTCGCTGCAGGCGTGCATCCCAGCCCCCTTCCGCACGCCCATGTCGTGACGACAACCACCCACAAGACCCTGCGCGGCCCCAGAGGCGGCCTCATTCTGACCAACGACTCTGAAATCGCCAAGCGAATCAATTCGGCCATGTTCCCTGGCTTGCAGGGAGGTCCATTGATGCATATCATCGCCGCCAAGGCCGTAGCGTTCGGTGAAGCTTTGCGACCAGAATTTACGGTATACGCGCAAGATGTGGTTGCAAACGCCCGGGCAATGGGCGAGGCTATCGCATTGGCTGGTTACGGTTTGGTGACAGGCGGAACCGACACGCATTTAATCCTCGTAGATCTGCGGCCAAAAGGGTTAACTGGAAAATCGGCTGAGGCGGCTCTCGGTCGAGCCAACATTACATGCAATAAAAACGCCGTTCCGTTTGACGAACAGAAGCCCTTCGTAACTTCAGGCATCAGATTGGGATCTCCCGCGGGAACGACGCGAGGTTTCGGGCAAAGCGAATTCAGGCTCGTCGGCCGCATGATCAGCGAAGTGCTCGATGGTCTGGTATCGAACGGCGACGAAGGCAATGGGCAGGTGGAAGAGCGGGTCAAACGAGAAGCGATCGAACTTTGCGAACGCTTCCCTATCTATAATTACTAGTGCTCGTATAGGAGCATCGAGGCGCATATGCGGTGTCCTTATTGCGGCGCGAACGACTCTCAGGTCAAGGACTCCCGGCCGACGGAGGACAACACTGCCATTCGCCGCCGCCGCTTTTGCGGAGACTGTAGCGCCCGTTTCACGACGTTCGAACGGGTTCAACTCCGTGAACTCACAGTCCTGAAACGCAGCGGGCGGCGCATTCCCTTCGACCGCGACAAGCTCGCGCGATCGCTGCAAATCGCTTTGCGGAAGCGCCCTGTCGATCACGACCGCATTGATCAACTCGTCAGCGGTCTCGTGCGAAAGTTGGAAACGCTTGGCGAGAGCGAAATCCCGTCAAAAAAAATCGGCGAGTTGGTGATGGAAGAGCTTCGAAAGCTCGACGATGTCGCCTATGTCCGTTTCGCGTCGGTTTACAAGAATTTTCGCGAAGCACGTGATTTCGAGACAGTCCTTGGCGAAATCAGCGGTGATCGTGAATACCCCAAAGCCGCCCCCGATCTCGCGCCAAAGTCCAACAGGGACAGCGCCTCACCAGGGCTCAACAACGATGAGCGGCACTGACGCCCGTTCAATCATGGCATGGCGGGGCATCCCCTTTCATTCCGCCGACAAAGCGAATATGACTTTGGCGATCGCCCTGGCGAAACGCGGTTTGGGACAATGCTGGCCAAATCCGGCAGTCGGCTCCGTTATTGCCGATAAGACGGGACGTGTCATCAGTTTCGGATGGACCGGTTTCGGCGGTCGCCCACACGCCGAAGCGATCGCCCTTGCCAGTGCGGGAGAGACCGCGCGTGGCGCAACGCTCTACGCAACGCTCGAACCTTGCGCCCATTGGGGCAAGACGCCGCCATGCGCGGATGCGATCATCAAATCCGGCGTATCACGCGTGGTTTACGGCACGGTGGATCCAGACCAGCGCGTCGCTGGCAAGGGGCTGAAACGCTTGCTCAAATACGGCATCGAAGTCGTGGCTGGGCCAATGCAGAAAGAGGCGCGCTGGGTGGCGCTTGGTCACGAACTGCGGCTGACGGCAAAGCGGCCCTTCGTTCAGATGAAGCTCGCAGTGGATCGGGCAGGTCTTATCCCAGCGGGCGGTGGCGGGCTTCCTATCTGGGCGACTAGCGATGGGGCGCGCGGGCTCGGCCATCTCATGCGCGCGGAAGCGGACGCTATCATGATCGGCTATGGCACGATGCTTTCCGACGATCCCGATCTGACATGCCGGCTGCCCGGCCTATCCTGGCGTTCGCCTGTTCGGATCGTGCTGTCAACGGAGGGCCGTTTGAGCCGTCACGCCAATATGCTCAAGAACCTCAGCACCGCGCCAGTATGGATCGTATCGGCGACGAGCGCGCAGGGCGATCGGATATCCTGTCTCAAGGATCTTGGCGCCAAGACGATCCCGGTAAGCAAAAACGACCAAGGGCGCCTCGATCTCGGCATGGTTTTGCGGGCGCTCGCCGAGCAGGGCGTGACGCGCCTGCTTGTGGAGGGCGGTCCCTCGCTTGAAGCCAATCTTCTGAAAGAGGGCCTTGCCGATGAGATCGTGATTTTCCAGGGTGTGAAAGAGATGCGCGGCCCCATGATCATGCCTTTTGCGCCGGCTGGCCTTGATGCCATAACGGACAACCCAAAATTTCAGCTTGCCGATACCAGGCCGATTGGAGAAGACCGCCTCTGGGTCTACAGGCGAACGGATTATTGGTGATACACAGATGTTTACGGGTATTGTGACGGATAGAGGTGAAATCGCCGAAGCGCGTGACGGCCATTTCCGGATTGCGAGCGTTTACGACGCCGGCACCATCGCGATAGGCGCGTCGATTGCATGCGACGGTTGCTGCCTGACGGTAACGCATGTCGAGCCGCGTGAGCCCCGCGGCTGCACATTCCTAGTCGAAGCCTCGAATGAAACGCTGGCGCGCACGACACTGGCGCAATGGTCTCCAGGCTTTTTGATCAATCTGGAGCGTTCGTTGAAAATCGGCGATGAACTGGGCGGCCATCTCGTCACTGGCCACATAGATGGCGTCGCGGAGATCTTAGCGATCACGCAGGACGGAGCATCGAAGCGCTTCGAGATCGCCTGCCCCGCCGATTTGTCGAAATTCGTCGCCTCCAAGGGCTCGGTTGCGCTCGACGGCACCTCGCTGACGGTCAATACCGTACATGAGAACCGCTTCACCGTGAACATTATCCCGCATACGTTGCATGTCACAACATGGGGTCAAAAACGCACAGGGAACCGTCTGAATATGGAGGTTGATTTGATGGCACGCTATGCTGCGCGTCTTTACGAATTTGAAAGAGCGCGCGCATGAGTATTGCGGAAAAATCCAGACATTTCAGGAAGTTGTCGCCCATAAAGGAGATAATCGAAGATGCTCGGCAAGGCCGGATGTTCATCTTGGTTGACGCTGAGGACCGTGAGAACGAAGGCGATCTCGTCATCCCGGCGCAAAAGGCCACAGCCGATGCCATCAACTTCATGGCCCGCTTCGGGCGCGGATTGATTTGCTTGGCTTTGACGGAGGAGCGGGCTGCGGAATTACGTCTTGAGCTGATGGCGCGCTCGAATCAATCCCGTCATACGACCAATTTTACCGTCTCAATCGAAGCGCGCGATGGGATCACGACCGGCATTTCCGCGCATGACCGCGCTCACACCATTGTAACGGCCATCGATCCGGGCAAAGACCACCGACATGTTGTCTCGCCCGGCCATGTATTTCCGCTGGTGGCGCGGGCAGGTGGTGTGCTGGTTCGCGCCGGCCATACGGAGGCCGCCGTCGATCTCGCCCGGCTCGCGGGGCTTTCTCCAGCAGGCGTCATCTGCGAGATCATGAACGATGACGGCACGATGGCGCGTATGCAGGATTTAATGGCTTTCGCGCAAAAGCATGAGCTGAAAATCGGCGCTATCGCCGACCTGATCGCTTACCGTCTCAAATATGATAGCCTGGTGCGGGTTGTAGAGGAAAAAACGATCGACAATCTCCACGGGGCCGCGTTCGTTTTAAAGGTATATCAAAACACCGCCGATGGCCGCGAACATATTGCTTTGGTCAGAGGCGCCGTGGCTGCACCAGGTGTTGTGCCGGTGCGGATGCATGCTCTGAGCGT
>CAYVJO010000120.1:6413-7792 GCA_964451735.1 uncultured Hyphomicrobiaceae bacterium
TTGGAGGATTTGATCGGGGTGGGTGTCAAGGAAAGCCGCCATTCGCTGGTCGAGCGCGCCCTGCGACAACTCGCCAAGGCGGAACGTGGCGTTTTCGTGCTGATTCGGGAGGCCGATCCTTCAGCCATTTCGGCTCAGCTCCAGAGCGCTGAGAAAACTGACAGGAAGACTACGAACCCCCGTCTTGTCGATTATGGCATAGGGGCGCAAATACTGCTTGATCTCGGCGTTCGAGAAATGGAGCTGATTTCCAATTCACCGCTGCCGAAAATCATCGGTCTTGAAGGCTATGGCCTGAAAGTCGTCGGCCGCCGTCCCATAGAGTGAAGACCATGGCCCGTTTCTGCCCGTCTGTCCTGATTATCGAGGGACGGTTCTATGAAGATATCGCTGATGAATTGGCCAAAGGCGCGATCGCAGCGCTCGAACAGGCCGGGGCGTCGTATCAAAGGATAGCCGTGCCCGGCGCGCTTGAGATCCCGCAGACTCTGGCCTTCGCGGTCGGAGCGGGGCTCATTCCCTTTGGCGCGAGCCGCTGGCGCTATCATGGAGCCATCGCCCTTGGCTGCGTCATCCGGGGAGAAACCTCGCATTACGATATTGTGGCGGGAGAGTCGGCCCGAGCGCTCTCCTCCATCGCGACGCAAAGCGGGGTCCCTGTCGGAAACGGCGTGCTGACTGTCGAAAATGGGTCACAAGCGTGGAAAAGAGCGTCGGTCAGCGAAGGGAATAAAGGCGCATATGCGGCGCGCGCTTGCTTAAGGCTGATCGATGTGTTCATGGAATGTCATGGCTTCCGATCCGAATAATACAGGGTCTCGTCCTATCGGCGAGGGCAAACAATTTAGCGCGCGCGGCACCGCCAGGCTCGCCGCTGTGCAGGCGCTTTATCAAATGGATGTTGTACAAACCGACGCCGCCGTGGTGATCGAGCAGTTCATCCGTCACTATTTTGGGCAGGACGTAGAAGGCTCCTACTACGACCGAGCCGACGAGCCGTTTTTCGAGGATCTTGTCCGCGGCGTTGTACGCGAGCAACTCGCCATCGATCCTCTTATCGCCCGGCATCTCGCGGTAGGCTGGCGTCTGGCGCGGCTTGATAGCATCTTGCGAGCGATCTTGCGCGCGGCGGCCTATGAATTGAAAGAGCGGCGCGACGTGCCATTCAAGGTTATCATCAACGAGTATGTTGATGTCGCCCACGCCTTTTTCGGCGACGATCAGCCCCGAGTGGTGAACGGCATTCTCGATGCGATCGCGCGAGAGGCGCGAGCCGGCGAATTTCAAGCACCAGCGCATGGGTAAGGACAACCCCGCTTCGCGACCTTTCGCCGATGCTGAGACTGGCGTCATTCAGCGTTACTTCCGCACGCTCGCCG